>CAMTGL010000203.1 GCA_947071955.1 uncultured Plesiomonas sp. | reverse complement strand
ATGTTAAACCGCACTTTAAATATATGGGCGCTAGTTTTGAACTGTCTCTTGTCGGCCGTTTGGATAAGGAATAAGCCGTATGCCTTCTCTCATGTTATGGGATCGGAAGAGTACAGCTAGCCTGTTTGATCGTATCCGCGAAAAGCCAGAAATTACCTCAGTAGCTAAAGAGGCTGAGGTATTGATTGCATCGGTGAAAAAGCATCTTGATTGTATTCTTAATACTCGGCCCGGTAGCTGTCGTAGTGCGCCAGAGTTAGGAATTATTGATCTTAATGATGCAACGCAAGGTAGTGCTGATATTCGTGCACGTATTAGGGAAGCGATAAGGCAATGTATTCGTCAGTATGAGCCTCGTATTGTGTATGTTGATGTCTGGCCTTCTGATGTACTGGCTAACCCGCTCGAAATGTCGTTTCAGGTGACGGCACATGTTCGGTTGGAGAATATTGAACAAGTTACATCTTTCAATATTCATATGGATAACCACCGACACTATAAAATGGTGTGATAATTTATGCCGTTGGAACAATATTTCAAGGATGAACTGGCTTATTTGCGTTTGCAAGGCCGTGAGTTTGCAAGTGAACACCCAGATTTAACCCGCTTTCTTTCCGAACAAACTACTGACCCTGATGTGGAGCGTTTGCTGGAGGGGTTTGCTTTTTTAACGGGAAGTTTGCGAGCAAAAATTGAAGATGAATTTCCAGAGCTAACACATGGCTTATTGAGTCTATTGTGGCCTAATTACTTACGCCCAGTGCCCAGTATGACCATCATGCAGTTTTCGGTGATCCCCGGCGCAATTATGCAACCTACGCAGGTCAAGCGTGGTTCTCAGTTAGACAGTTTACCTATTGATGAAGTGACGTGTCATTTTCAAACATGCCATGACACATGGATTTATCCAGCAGACATTCATGATATTAACGCACAAAGTGGTAATGATTTTTCGACTATTTCGGTAGAAATTCGGCCACACACTCCATTATCGGTATCTGAACTACAGTTAGATAAATTGCGGTTTTATCTTGGCGGTGATAATTACTCTGCAAATGAACTATACCATTGGTTATCTACCCAGTTGGCCTATATTGAATTAGAAATTAATGGTCAACGTTTTAGACAACCTGCATCCCTATTAAAACTGGTTGGTTTTGAACCGCATGATGCATTGCTGCCGTACCCGAGTAATGTTTATTCTGGTTATCGAATTTTACAGGAATTTTTTTGTTTTCCAGAAAGCTTCCTCTTTTTTGGCTTTTCAAATACTAACTGGTCTTTACATACTTCACGAGTGAGCCAATTTACACTGCATTTTTGTTTTGACAGGCCACTACCGGCAGGGCTTCATATTCGTTCTGATTCACTATTACTCAACTGTGTTCCGGCAATTAATCTGTTTTCGTACGACAGTGAACCGATTAATTTCAACGGTTGCCAAACCGAATATCCGCTAAAAGTCAGTTATCGTTATGCTGATAGTTTTGAGATTTTTTCAATTAATAATGTCGAGAGTTGGGCTCAAGAGTACACCGGCCGCTCACGGGGAGCTGTGCGTGTTTATCAGCCGTTTGAAAGTTTCCAGCACCAGATCGAGCAAGCGCATGGGCGATTAGCGCTGTATTACCGGAGTCGGGTACGTGAAGCCGTCAGTGGTGGTGGATTTGATTATTCACTTTCGTTTGTACGTAGTGATGAAGCTGAAATGCAAGGGGTTGATGAGTCAGTCTCAGTATCGCTAACCTGTACTAATCGTGAGAAAGCCTCACAGTTGCCGGTTGGCGCAGTGTGTGTTCCGACCGGCAGCTCGCCATCGTTTGCTACGTTTAAAAATTTGCTGCGGCCTACCCGTCCGTTAAGACCGATATTGGATAGTCGTCTTCACTGGACATTGATCTCAAACTTATCGTTGAACTACGTCTCTTTACTGCATAAAGAGGCATTAATACAGATCCTGCGAACCTACGATTTTCCTGCGCTGCAGGATAAACAGGCGGAGCTGATATCGCGTAAGAGGTTGGCTGGAATTGAAAAAATAGAGACGGAGCCAGTAGACCGATTGGTACAAGGAATGCCGGTGCGTGGCCTTAAATCGGTCTTGTCTCTTCGACAAAGTGCGTTTGGCAGTGAAGGCGAACTGTATCTGTTCAGCACGGTATTGGCACATTTCTTCTCTTTATATGCGAGCGTGAATGCATTTCACCTGCTAGAGGTGATTAATCTTGATAGCAAGGAGCGCTACCGATGGCCGGTGCAGATAGGTCAGCACGCTCTGATGTGATTCGGTTTGATAATGCGTCGAGCTTTAATTTTTTTCAGCTAGTAGAGCTGTTATGCCGTTTGGAGTGCATTGATCAAGAAGCACTATCAGATTGTCATCCTAAGCATGAAAAAATCCGTTTTACGTCAGCCGCTTCACTGGGGTTTCCGGCTAGTGATGTCTTTAATCTTGAACAAGACTCTGTCGGGCGGCATCAGTTAGAAGTGGCATTCCTTGGGTTACAGGGCAGCCAATCACCTCTGCCGGGGTATTACCTTGATGAACTGGCTTGGGATTATGCGCAGGGAGCGCCGAAGCTTGGATTATTTTTAGATTTTTTTCACCACCGTTTACTGATGTTGTTGCATCGTAGCTGGCGCAAGTACCGTTATCACGTCCGATTTCAACATGATGGTGGTGATGGTTTTTCCCGCCTGATGTTTGCATTGGTTGGGCTGAGTAATTCGGCTGTACGTGAAAATCTACCTATTAATCGCGCCAAAATGCTCTCTTATGCTGGCATGTTGGCCAGCCCAAGCCGTTCTCCACAGGTTATAGCTGGGCTGGTTTCTCACTGTTTTGATCTCGATGATGTAAAGGTAATGGCTTGGCAGCCACGCAAAGTGGCTATTCATACTGAGCAGCAAAATCGGTTGGGAAACCTGAATACCGTTTTGGGTAATGATCTGATCCTTGGGGCATCAGTGAATGATTGTGCCGGAAAGTTTCTTTTGCAAATTAACAAGCTGAGCTTTTCTCAATTTCTGAGCTTGTTACCTAATGGCTCGCTTTTTCAGCCGCTGGCTCAATTTGTTTCTTTTATTTTGCGGGATCAGTTGGCATGGGATCTGTGCCTGAGTTTTGGTGATAAACAAGCCTGCGGATTACGGTTGGGTGATGAGCAAAGCTGTCGGCTGGGATGGAGCAGTTTTTTAGGGCAGCCCCCGCATAATCCCAATGTGACGATTTGCATGCAGGAGTAAATATGAACGGAGTCAACCAGCAACTCTCTTTAGTTGTGCTAAATAGCGAACAGCTTGATGGCCATTCATTAGTGCAGTATCGGTTTGATCAATATGGCGGCACGCTTGGTGCCGCAGATCATGATGAATGGTGTTTAACTGATCGTTTAGGGGCCGTGTTGCCCTCTCATGCTCGTATTGAGCTGCATGATGGCCGTTTTTGTTTAAGTGATTTAAGTGGGCAGACATTTATTAATGGCGCAACAGCACCCATTGGCCGTCATCGTAAAGTGTATTTGGAGCAGGGTGATGAGCTGTGTGTTGGCCCGTTTCGTTTGCGTGTGTATCTCGGCGCTATGCGAAGTAAAACCAATATTGAGCAGACTCTGGAAAATCATGTAACAGATGAACTGGATAACTGGTTAGCCGGCGATCTTGAATCACCTGTTGAGGGGCGTGATGCTTTACTGCAAAGCGATCCATTACAAGCTTTGGAACGAGAGCAAGCGAGCTCGTTGGCTGCCTTACTCAAACATCCGGTAACGGAACACTCGGTGTTAATACCTGCTATTTCTGCACCCAGCCAATCACCTCTGCCGGGGTATTACCTTGATGAACTGGCTTGGGATTATGCG
>CAMTGL010000202.1 GCA_947071955.1 uncultured Plesiomonas sp. | reverse complement strand
CGCTTCCACCAAATGTGTTTGGGCGGGAACGGTTTTTGCCACTACCATTAAACCAGTGGTATCTTTATCCAGACGATGCACGATACCCGCACGCGGAACATCGGCAATTGCTGGACAGTAGTGCAGCAATGCGTTCAATATAGTACCGTCGGCATTACCGGCACCCGGATGAACCACCAGATCACGGGGTTTGTTGATCACCAGAATATCGTCATCTTCGTAGACAATATTCAGTGGAATATCTTGTGCTATCCAGCGCGCAGGCTCTTCGAGCACCGCGGCAATAACGATCTGCTCACCGCCAAGCACCTTTTCGCGCGGGCGGTCAACGATATTGCCGTCAACCTGAACGCCACGCTCTTGGATCCACGTTTTAATGCGTGAGCGCGAGTAATCGGGGAACAACTCTGCTAACGCTTGGTCTAAGCGTTGTCCGAGTTGGTGGTAAGCCACTGTCGCTGTTAGTTCAATTTGTTGTGCCATGTCGCAACTTCTTTATTAACGTTGAATTTATTAACGTTGGGTTTTAACGGCATGCCGTTTAGAATAGCCTGTAATTGTACATTTCTTTGCTGGGATCTTTATGGAAAGACTCCCACAAGCCACTTGAGGATGATCGAGAACGTCATGAAGCGTATTACAGCCCTGATGGTATCAGTAGCTCTTGCCGTCACGTTAGCGGGATGCTCCAGCACAAAAGAGACCGTACCTGATGTTCCTCCTGCAGAGCTTTATGCTAAAGCGCAGGAAAAATTGCAGGATGGTAACTTCCGTGAAGCTATTACCCAACTAGAAGCACTGGATAACCGCTATCCGTTTGGCCCTTATTCACAGCAGGTGCAGCTCGATCTGATTTACGCATATTATAAATCAGCCGACCTTGCCTTGGCGATGGCATCGATTGACCGCTTCCTGCGTTTGAATCCGACATCACCACAAGCTGACTATGTGCTGTATATGCGTGGTCTGACCGATATGGCTTACGATGACAATTTGCTGCACGGCCTGTTCGGTGTTGACCGTTCTGACCGTAATCCAGCGCATGCTCGTCAGGCATTTCGTGATTTTACCATGCTGATCCAGCGTTATCCGAACAGTTCTTATGCCGCAGATGCGCATGCACGGTTAGTCTTCCTGAAAAACCGTCTTGCCAAGCATGAACTGGCTGTTTCCCAGTACTATACCAAACGTGGCGCTTATGTCGCGGTGATTAATCGTGTTGAGCAAATGCTGCGCGATTATCCAGACACCCAAGCAACCAGTGAAGCACTGCCGCTGATGGAAAATGCTTACCAGAAACTGGGCTTAACCAGTGAAGCTGATAAAGTGAACAAACTGATTTCGGCTAACAAATCGGCAGCATAATTACGGGCTTATCACCCTTGGCACTGGCGTATTCACTGCTGTATCGCAGTATAAACGTTATTTGCAAAAATGACGCTGCAGTTATAGTGGCTAATGCAGTAAGAACAGTAAGAATTGGGTGATATAAAACCCGACAAAAAGCGTACTGACTTTCAGTGCGCTTTTTTTATTGTAATTTTAGCATCGTCTTTGATAACTACCGGCTCAGATGGAGGGAGTCATCAGCGGCAGAATAAAAACTAAATGGGATATTTAACAACAACGCGAAACAGAGAGTCAGTTGCCAAATTCTCAATCACGGCGCTATCCGCTAACAGAAGCTATTCACTGACAAGAGTTATCCGCAAACAAAAGAAGGAAAGCTTGGGCAACATGAACGAGACACAGCGGCAAAGCAGAGGAGAACAACGTCACAATTTTTCATCAACACACTGTTTTAAAAGCGAAAGAAATCAACAAGCCGATTCCATTTATTGCCCTAATTTTCCTATCCTGCCTCAGCCAAAAAAGAACAGCAAGTAATCTTCTCTGTTTTTATCCGCCAGCATCACACTTTGTTGCTCTGAAGATAACTCAGCACAGTAATGTGATCTGAATCACACTTTATTTATTCTGATTGAGTATTCTGAAGTTAAGCCCAATGGCGGTACAGACACAGAGGTAAGCCTATGAAAGTTAACATTACTAGCAAACAAATGGACATCACCCCGGCAATTCGTGAGCACGTGGAAGACCGTCTGGCTAAGTTAGAAAAATGGCAAACTCCGCTGATTAAACCGCATGTGATCTTGAGCAAAAATCCACAAGGCGAGTTTATTGCAGAAGCAAATATCGGTATTGCGAACGGACAACTGGTTGCAAGTGCACAACATATTGATATGTATGCGGCAATTAATGAGATGCTGCTAAAACTAGAACGTCAGCTAAATAAATTGCAGCACAAGAACGAGTCTCGCCGTTCAACGCAGAGCGTTAAAGAGTCAAACCGAGTGCAAGATGACACTGCAGAAGCGATCTCTGATGAAGAGGAAGAGGCGTTTTAAATACACAAATGCTGTTGTTTTAACAATCAACACCTTAACAGCACATATTAAACATACGACTGACGCACCGTTTACGGTGCGTTTTGTTTATCAATAAACCCAAATTCTCACAGATAAAAAAATTGACAATATCCTCCCCTTCTCGCTACTTTAAGACATCAACGTTTTTCAACAACTGTTAACATCTCACACTCGGCACTTATTGTATGCTGATGTAATCCAGAGATAAGAGGTATCGGAATAAATATGAATATGACGCTGTTTTTCTTTGATTTCTTTTTTAGCTTTAGTGCCGCACGCTAGGGGGCTGCTCGTACGACTTGCGTTAAAAACAAATCAAAGACGAACAGTAAGCCTCCCTCTACGGGAGGTTTTTTTTTACTGTTTTTACCCACCTTTTTTGTTTATTTTTTTGCTGATACCAAGGATGCAGGCCATGACTCAAGATTTAAACGGGATCCGCCAACACATTACGCAGCTTGATCGCTCACTGTTAAAATTACTGGCAGAGCGCAAGCAGTTGGCACTTGAGGTGGCCCGCAGTAAGGCAAATACACAAACCGCGCTGCGTGATACTGCTCGTGAGCAAGAGCTGCTGGCAACATTAATCCGTTACGGTGAGGATTTACAGCTTGATGCTCACTACATCACGCAGATCTACCACACCATTATTGAAGATTCGGTGCTCACCCAGCAGGCGTATCTGCAAAAACAGTTAAATCCTGAAACCCACCAGTTTACCCGTGTGGCTTTTTTGGGAATGCGCGGCTCATATTCACATCTGGCATCACGCAAGTATGCACTGCGCCACCAAGAGCGCATTATTGACATTAGTTGCCGCACCTTTGCTGAAATTTTGCAGTGTGTGGAAGCTGGTGAGGCAGATTACGGCGTGCTACCGATTGAAAATACCAGTTCGGGATCTATCAATGATGTCTATGATTTGCTGCAACACACGCAGTTATCTATTGTAGGCGAGCTTACACACCCGATAGAGCACTGTTTATTGGCCACCCATGATGTACAAAGTATTGAGCAGATTCATACGGTCTACAGCCACCCGCAGCCAATTCAGCAATGTAGCCAATTTCTGGCCACCTTTGGGCAAGTACAACTGGAGTTTTGTGAAAGCTCATCACACGCAATGCAGAAAGTGGCGCAGTTGCAATCCCCCCATGTTGCGGCAATCAGCAGTGCTGAGGGCGGTGAGTTATACGGTCTGGTTTCACTCAAAAATGGTATCGCCAACCAGCAGGAAAACATCAGCCGTTTTATTGTGGTAGCCCGTAATCCGATTGATGTTGCCCCACAGGTACAAGCCAAAACCACGCTAATTATGTCAACCGCCCAACAAGCCGGATCACTGGTTGAGGCGCTGCTCATTTTGCGCGATCACGGTATCAATATGACAAAACTCGAATCTCGTCCGATTAATGGTCATCCGTGGGAAGAGATGTTTT
>CAMTGL010000201.1 GCA_947071955.1 uncultured Plesiomonas sp. | reverse complement strand
TTTTGCGGAGCACAGTTTTCGGTCAGTGCCAGCACCGTAACATAACCGGAGGTAATTGGCGCATCCCCTTTATTTTGGATTGTTCCACCAACAAAAAACTGCCCATTCGCACCCAGCCCCATATGAAACAATAAATGTGCTTGCCCTGCCGCATACACAGAGGCACTGCTTAACAAAGGAAGTAAAAGCAAAAACCGCCCTATCCTGAAAAAAGAACGCAGTGACATTATTGCTACTCTCCGCAACGCTATACCAAAAAGAAAAACGATATTGAACAAAGAAAAGAATTCACCTTTCCCAATACCGCTGTTTTATATCAATATCTTTTTAAGATTAAGCAGCGCGATGAGAGATAGCAAGGCGAGAAAATGAATATAATCTTCCATTTTTTGCAACAAGGTAAATGCACGTACAAAAACAAAAATGCCAGTCTGAAAAATCAGACCGGCATATGTTTATTTTAATCGCCCCCTTTATTTCAGGGGTTACTGCTATTTGTTACCAAAAATAGCCAGTGCAGTTACTGTATTCACTTTTGCACCGAGCGGTATGGCAGCCAAATCAACAAAGAAGTCAGGGTTGTGATTTGAGTACGGGAATGGCATGCCTTTGGCGCGTGCCGCAGCAAACAGATCAGGCGGCGCAACACCAATGAGCATGTAAGAGTACGGGACATCAAGCCCTTTGAACGCTTCTTGGAAATCTTCCGACCCCATTACGGCAGGGAACTGTTCAATCAGCTTTCCTTTCCCCACCAGTTGTTCAAGCTCTGGATTGATTTTTTCGACCAGTGCCGCATTGTTCACAACCGGACCGGCATTACCTTTCATGGTACGCGTCGGCATTTTATCTTCCGGAACCCCTGCAGAGATGGCGATACCCCGGTTGACTTCATCAATACGCTTAATCAGTTGCTCACGAATTTCTGGCGTAAACCAGCGCAGATTCAGTTTTAGCTCTGCGGTATTCGGAATGACGTTGTTATCACGGCCTGTCACAATAGAGCCGACTGACAGTACTGCAGCGGCTTGCGGGTCAATATTACGGCTAATAATAGTTTGATACGCCAGCACAGCCTGTGACGCCATAACAACCGGATCTATGGTCATTTGTGGGGTTGAACCGTGGCCACCTACGCCCTGAAACAGGATATCAAGCTGGTCAACACCCGCCATCCGCACGCCGGGCGCACTGGCTACCACACCCACGGGGCCAGGTGCGGTATGTGCACCAAATGCATAATCAGGTTTCGGGAAACCGCGCTCCCAAAGCTTATCTTGCACCATGGCCTGCGCACCGGTACCCAGCTCTTCTGCTGGCTGTGCGTAGACGACCAGTGTGCCTGACCACTCATTTTTCAGATCAACCAAGGCTTTTGCCGTGCCGAGCAACCATGTGATGTGCGCATCGTGCCCACAGGCGTGCATGGCATCAACTTCTGTGCCATCAGCTAAACGCTGTTTCTGGGTTGCGGCATACGGCAGGCCGGTCTCTTCGCGTACGGCGTTCGCATCCATATCCGCGCGGTACCAGACCGTTGGGCCATTACCATTTTTCAGCACGCCAACTACACCGGTTTTACCAATGCCTTCTGTTACCTCAAAACCCAGCGCTTTGAGCTCTTTACTGACAATGGCGGCAGTTCGCTGCTCTGTAAACGCAATTTCAGGGTGCTGGTGAATATCTTTAAAAATTCCCGTCAGGCGGGCAGTGTCTGCATCAACAGCACTGCTGACTTTTTTGATTAATTCAGGGGAAAGTACGGCTTTAGATGATGAAATAGGCGCAATTTCTGCTGCTGTTTTTTGTGGTGCAGCAGCTTGAGTTGGTTGAGAGTGAGCAGAGAATGCCAAAAATGCCCCCATTAAGGTGGCTAATGGCATCAATACTCGTGAATGTGGTGTGCGCATACTAACTCCTTTTTATATACACTGTTTTAATATTATACGTTAAAACAGGACTCAACAATCTTTAAAATAAAGATTTATATAGAGAACGAATATACGTAGGGAAGCTTAAACAAAAGGTCACTAACGTAATTAAAAAAATATTATTCGAACGGAAATAATGTTGAGAATATCGCGTAATAGCAACAAGATAGGATAGTTTCATTATGGGGATATTTATGGCTGAAAATATTCACTCTCTTTTCAGCCAATATGTAGAGATAAAATGAAAATAGTGGGCTTACGGTGTAATTTGCTGTAACAAACCAGCCCATAAGCCACGAACTAACTCTTGATCCGGTGGCGATAGCTCACCGTTAGCAATGGCCGCATTAAGGCTGGCATCAACACAATCCGCCAGTGCCGCAAGGGTATTGTCACCGGCCAGATCTGCCTGTGCTGCTGCCAGTGTAATGTGCCCGCGTAAATAGCCGCCAGCAAATAACTCATCATCAGTAGCCTGCTCAACCATGTTATCAATCAGGGCCAATATCCGGCTTTCAAATTCAACTATCTCAACGCTCATGCCTGTTGTTCTCATACTGTATAGGGGGTTACGCGGCCAATTCCACGGTATGAGAGCATATTATCACTGTTTACCGGAACAGTAATTTATCTGTACACTCACAATTTGTAGTACAAATATTATCAACCAGTGATCGTTCCTCTTAGCCGACTCACTGTTTTAACCAAAAAAACATGAACCGCATCACATATATTCTATTAGTCTTATGCTCATTTTTCAGTACACAGCTCATACATGGAAAACATAAAATAAATAAGAATTACTAATGCGAAAAAAAGAGAGTTTCATCGTAAAATAGCGTAGTAAGGGTTCGGTATGTTATCTATCGATTAGTAAAAACATATCGGTGAAGTGCTACATTGGTCTATTTTCATGCATGGCGACACTCTTTTATGCTGCTCACTATTTTATATCTAATCGGGATCACGGCAGAAGCGATGACCGGAGCTCTGGCTGCTGGCCGCCGCAAGATGGATCTGTTTGGGGTGATAATTATCGCCAGCGTTACTGCCATCGGCGGCGGGTCTATCCGCGATATGCTGCTGGGGCACTTCCCGCTGGGCTGGGTAAAACACCCGCACTATATTGTTATTGTGGCGTGTGCCGCGATTTTAACGGTATGGATTTCACCGGTAATGAAGCATCTGCGTAAGGTGTTTTTAGTGCTCGATGCACTGGGCTTGATTGTCTTTTCGATTATCGGTGCGCAGGTTGCACTGGATATGAACCATGGGCCGATTATTGCGGTGATTGCTGCGGTGATTACCGGTGCATTCGGTGGGGTATTACGTGATTTACTCTGTAATCAGATCCCCTTAGTGTTTCAAAAAGAGTTGTATGCGGGGATCTCTTTTGCATCGGGCATTTTGTATATTGGCTTACCCTACTTTGGCTTAGATCAAAATAGTGTCACCCTGATCACCTTGGTTGCCGGATTTGCCGCACGTTTACTGGCCATGCACTTTTCACTCGGTTTGCCGGTATTTAATTACCAGCAGACAGAAGAGCATTAAATTGTTGTATGAAAAACGCAATGAGTAAATATAAGTAGTCACGAATAAAAGAGAAGCAAAAATAAAAAGGCCGAAGATTGATTAATCCGGCCTTTTTATTGGTCAACATAATGAGAGATTGATCATTCACTCATTGATCAACCGATGCGCTAACTAACTCATCAGCGAACTAAACCACAGTGAAAACTGCGCGCCGTGGCTATCAAACAGCATTTTCCCGGTCATCAATACTGAAACGGTCACAATCATCGGGCGGATCAGCTTTTGCCCGCGGGTCATCACCATACCGGCCCCTAAACGAGCGCCAATAAATTGCCCAGCCATCATCACCAGCCCGATACTCCACACCACCTTTCCACCCAGCGCAAAAAACAGTAACGAAGCGATATTTGATGTGCAATTAAGCACTTTTGTGTGGGCGGTGGCGGTAGCCAAATTACACCCGAGCAATGTAAC
>CAMTGL010000200.1 GCA_947071955.1 uncultured Plesiomonas sp. | reverse complement strand
CCGGTGCCTTTTTCCATATCGGCGTGTTCATCGCCCAAAATAGGAATGCGGCGGCCAACAATTGGCAAAATGATCTCTTTGCCAATCAGGTCTTTATAGCGTGGATCTTCAGGGTTTACTGCTACGCCGGTATCACCCAGCATGGTTTCCGGACGCGTAGTCGCGACTACGATGTAGTCTTTACCGTCTGCTGTTTTCACGCCATCGGCCAGTGGATAGCGGAAATGCCACATTGAGCCTTTGCTCTCTTTGTTTTCCACTTCCAGATCGGAGATCGCGGTGTGCAGCTTTGGATCCCAGTTCACCAGACGCTTACCGCGGTAGATCAGATCGTCTTCATACAGGCGAACAAAGACCTCTTTAACGGCATTAGACAAGCCGTCATCCATGGTGAAACGTTCACGTTCCCAGTCAACGGATGCTCCTAGGCGGCGCATTTGTTTGCAAATTGTACCGCCAGACTCGGCTTTCCATTCCCAGATCTTGTCGATAAACGCTTCACGGCCATAATCTTGGCGGGTTTTGTTCTCTTCCGCCGCAATTTTACGCTCTACGACCATTTGGGTTGCAATACCCGCATGATCGGTACCCACCTGCCATAAGGTATTTTTACCCTGCATCCGCTGATAGCGGGTGAGAGCATCCATCATGGTTTGCTGGAAAGCGTGCCCCATGTGTAGGCTGCCGGTAACATTCGGCGGCGGGATCATGATGCAATAACTGTCTTTGCTGGTATCACCGTGTGGCTTAAAGTAGCCGTTCTCTTCCCAAGCTTGATATAAGGCTTGTTCGATGGCGTTCGGGTTATAGGTCTTTTCCATGGTCATCTTAAGGCTAATTCGTTGAAGGCGTTACGCCAAGATCGTGGGTTGCAAGCTGGAAGCCGGCTTGCCGGTATGCTTTGTAGCGCTCACGCGCCAACTGCTTTAGAGTTTCGTCATACGGCACGAAGTCTACCACTTGGGTAAATGCAGAGGCAAAGTCAGCAACCTGAGGTAGTAAGGATATCAGTAAATCGCGTCGCGATGCGTTACGTTTTTCTGGCCATGCAATTTCTACGGGTGAACCATAGTGCGGCCCTTCTCCAGCAAGGTTATGCGGTACAAACTGCTGTGGGTCAAATTGCCACAATGCTTCATCAAGGCGAAATGCATCTTGCTGTGAGGCGCAGGCCAGCAGTACTCGCAACCCGCTACGCCAAGCATCTGCTGCCAACTGACAAGCCAGAAGCTCATGGCTTGTGAGGTCAGATGGGGCATCTACCGGAGCCGGTGCATGTAATAAGTAGAAGGTTGCTTGCTTTATCATAATATAAACGGGGGCAAGCGCCCCCGAGAGTACTCAGATTCAGTGGAAAACAGCCGAAGCAGCCACCACACATGTCATCTGTTACGGCATGACTGCGCAGCATTACTCTTCGATATTTACGCCTGCGCGGTTTAGCAAGAATTGCGTTAACATCGGAACAGGTCGTCCGGTTGCGCCTTTTGCCTTGCCTGATCGCCATGCTGTACCGGCAATATCAAGATGTGCCCAGTTGTACTTTTTGGTAAAGCGTGAGAGGAAGCAACCTGCAGTAATTGCACCTGCTGGGCGGCCACCAATATTTGCCATATCCGCAAAGTTAGACTCTAGCTGTTCGTGATACTCATCACCCAGCGGTAAACGCCAAGCTTTGTCACCGGCCTGTTCTGAGGCATTGAGCAGATCATTTGCCAGCGGATTATGGTTGGAAAGCAACCCGCTGATGTGGTGACCTAACGCGATCACGCATGCACCGGTTAATGTGGCAACATCAATCACCAGCTCTGGCTCAAATCGTTCAGCATAGGTAAGTGTATCACACAATACCAAACGGCCTTCGGCATCTGTATTTAACACTTCAACTGTTTGACCCGACATTGTGGTAAGAATATCACCTGGGCGATACGCTTTACCATCTGCCATATTTTCACAGCCAGCCAAAATTCCGACAACATTTAGAGGCAGTTGCAGTTCGGCGATTGCGCGCATGACACCGAACACAGTGGCCGCACCGCACATGTCGTATTTCATCTCATCCATCCCCTCAGCGGGTTTGATTGAGATACCACCGGCATCAAAGGTTAGCCCTTTGCCGATTAGCACAATCGGCTTATCTTCAGGGTTTGCTGCACCTTTATAATCGATAATTGACATTAACGACTCATTTTGTGAGCCCTGACCCACAGCAAGATAGGCATTCATACCTAACTCTTTCATCTGCTGTTCGCCAATAACACGGGTAGTTACGGGGGCAAACTCATCAGCCAACTGGCGAGCATGTGACGCTAAATACGCCGGATTACAGATATTAGGTGGCATGTTACCTAAATCTTTGGCAATTTTTAGGCCAGAAGCTACGGCCAAAGCATGCTGAATGGCTTTCTCCCCGACCGTTAATTCACGGCGGGTTGGCACATTAAAGACCATCTTGCGCAGCGGACGACGCGGCTCAACTTTGATGCTCTTCATCTGATCAAAGGTATAGAGCGCCTCTTTTGCTGACTCAACAGCCTGACGCACTTTCCAGTAAGTATTACGGCCACGCACATGCAGTTCAGTTAAAAAACAAACGGCTTCCATTGAACCGGTTTCGTTGAGAGTATTAATGGTTTTCTGGATAATTTGCTTATACTGACGTTCATCAAGCTCACGCTCTTTACCGCAGCCAACCAGCAATACGCGCTCGGAAAGAATGTTGGGAACTTGATGTAAAAGCAGCATCTGCCCGGGTTTCCCCTCAAGATCACCGCGGCGCAATAATGAACTAATATAACCATCACTGATCTTATCCAATTGCTCAGCAATCGGTGATAGACGGCGAGGTTCGAAGACACCGACAACAATGCAGGCGCTACGCTGCTTCTCTGGGCTGCCGCTTTTAACACTAAACTCCATGCAGTCTCCTAAAGACAAAGGATGTGCTTTTCGGGATAATGACGAACGGGTTAAGTTCATCGCATTCACCAGACTAATACGTTAACCTATCTAGCGAACAACGTAAGGGGTATTATCCCTTGCTCGTTAGAGGGCCAAAGAATTGAAAAATGGCTTGTTAACCCAAAAACTATAGATATTCACTTAAAAAAACAAGTTTTCGCAGGCATAAATAGCGTGATCATTATTAGATATCTGGTACGGGAAGTGCTTAAGAGCCAGATCGCCATCTTGTTCGTCTTGATGTTGATCTTCTTCTGCCAGAAGTTAGTCCGAGTTTTATCCTCTGCTGTAGAAGGCGATCTACCGGCAGATTTAGTGCTGTCTATCTTAGGTCTAGGCTTACCTTACATGGCACAATTGATGTTGCCACTGAGCCTGTTTGTCGGTTTATTGTTCACTTATGGCCGACTTTACGCTGAAAGCGAAATGACCGTCATGTTCGCCTGTGGTATGGGAAAACGTATGTTGATCCGTGCTGCGGCATGGTTGGCACTGTTTACCGCAATTATGGCCGCAGCGAATGTCTTATGGTTAAGCCCGCTCTCGGCACAAACTGAAGAGCGAGTCATCTCAGAAGCAAAAGCCAATCCAGGGCTTGCTGCGCTGGTGGCAGGGCAATTCCAAAGCTCACCCGATGGCAGTTCGGTTATTTTTGTCAATAATATTGATAACAACAAACTCAATAACGTGTTTGTTGCACAACTGCGCCCGCGCGGAGAGAGCAGTCGGCCATCGATTGTTGTATCAAAATCCGGGGAAGTAGAAAAAGCGAAAAATGGCGATCAAATGCTGATATTAGATAACGGTATTCGCTATGAAGGTACCGCATTTTTACGCGATTTTCGAATCACCCATTTTGATACCTACAACGCCGTTATTGGCCACCAAGATGTCGCCGTTGATGCCAATGACTGGGAACAGATGTCTACGCGTGACCTGTGGAATAATGACAACATCAAGGCACGCTCTGAGCTTAACTGGCGGTTAACCTTAATTATGGCCGTTCCTATCTTAGCAC
>CAMTGL010000199.1 GCA_947071955.1 uncultured Plesiomonas sp. | reverse complement strand
CCAGAACCTGAAAGCAGTGCGGATACAGGCGCATCGCCGGGGCGAGCGGGGGGTGATGACCAACGGGTGCTTCGATATTCTGCATGCTGGCCATGTGTCGTATTTGGAGAACGCCCGCAAGCTCGGTGATCGGCTGATTGTGGCGGTCAATACTGATGCCTCGGTGCAGCGTTTGAAAGGTGAAAGCCGACCTGTGAACCCGTTGTCACAGCGTATGGCCGTACTTGCCGGTTTGGGCGCGGTTGACTGGGTAGTGCCGTTTGATGAAGATACACCGCAGCGTTTAATTGCCTCGGTATTGCCTGATTTGCTGGTTAAAGGTGGTGATTATCTGCCTGAGCAAATTGCGGGTGGTGCGGAAGTGATTGCGGCCGGTGGTGAGGTCAAAGTGTTGAATTTTGAAGATGGTTGTTCAACCAGTAACATTATTGCGGCAATCCGTAACGGACGCGGATAAGCGCGATATGCGGGTTGAGGTAGGCGGGGTTGCGCGAATGCACTAAGTGCGCTAAACCTGTTGTATCGGCAAATGAGCCGCATTTAGCCCACTGTTTTTGTTTTGTAATGACTGTGTTGTCATCACTCCAACGCCATCAGGCTTCCCTTTATGGGAAGCCTCTTTCTTGTGCACAAGGATGTGCCGTATATGTCTATCTTCTCACGTTTTTTTGCATCCAAGCCCTCTGAATCACCACCATTAGCGATAAAAACAGCCGTTAGCGTAAAAAATAGTGCCGGATTAAAACAGGAGCTGGGGTTGCTGCAAGGTATCGGTTTACTGGCAACCTCGTTGCTGGGTACCGGTATTTTTGCCATTCCTGCACTGGCTGTCGCTCTGGCCGGTGCGGGGACACTCTGGTTATGGCCATTGCTGATTATGCTGGTGTTTCCTATTGCAATTGGTTTTGCTGCTTTGGGGCGCACATACCCGCATGCCGGAGGAACGGTGCACTTTGTGGCGCTGGCCTTTGGTCCGCGTTTAGCGCGAGCAACTGGCTGGCTGTTTTTATCGGTGATCCCCGTTGGGTTACCGGCGGCACTGCATATTGCGGCCGGATTTTGGATTGCCGCATTTGGATTTAGCCCCTTACAATCGTTAGGAATTCAATTACTGACCCTGCTACTGGTTCTGGGGTTGGGTTTGCGCAGCGCTGGCTCATCGGCCAATGTTCAAACCCTGATAGCCCTGCTGGTGGTGGCGGTAGTGGCGTTGATTGGCTATTACGGTCAAGTCTGGCAGGTGCAGGTGATCCCCTCATGGCCAGCGCAACAGCCTCTAACGGCAGCACTGGCGGTGATGTTTTGGTGTTTTGTCGGTATTGAGGCGTTTGCCCATTTAGGCACTGAATTTCGCCAGCCGGCCCGTGATTTTCCGCGCGCACTGCTTGGAGGGTTATTGCTGGCAGGCAGTGTGTACTGGGCCTGCACACTGGCGGTTTTGCATTTTCAGGCATATGGCCCGGCCATTGCGCCCTCTGCTTCTATCCCGTCAATTGTGGGTGGTTTGTTTGGTAAAACTGCGCAGCAGGTGGCTTGCCTGATCGGGTATTTGGCCTGTTTTGCCAGCGTGAATATTTACCTGCAAAGTTTTGCCCGTTTAGTCTGGTCACAAGCGCATCATTATGCGCCACATAGCCGAATTGCACAGCTCTCCGTTCGTCAAACCCCGGTTTATGCACTGCTGTGGGTAGTGGGTATTTGCGCAGTCTGTACGCTGGTCATTTATGGGCTGGCTATTTCATTGTCGAGCTTGATCACGTATGCCAATGCTATTTTTGTGTTGATTTACCTACTGGCAATGCTTGCTGGTGTGGTGTTATTGCGTGGTATGGCGCGGGTTATGTCATTGATCGGCGCGTTGCTGTGTGGCGTGTTGTTGCTGTGGGTGATAGGCGCACAGAGCAGCTATGCGCTGTTATTGCTGCTGCTCTGTTATCTTGTCGCCGGAATGCTGGCTCGCCGATCAACACAAGCAGGGCATCAGTAAGGTTGAGATCAACGCCTGTACCTGTGCATGGTGCTCATTATCGCGGGCGTGATAGATCCAGATAGGCTGGCTATCATCAGCATCGGCCAGTTTGCGCCAGACCAGTGCGTTGTCTGGTAGCAGTTGCATGGCGGTTGCCGGTAGAACTGAGATCCCCAAATGGGCATTCACTGCGGTCAGTATCGCGGTGATCTGGCTGAGTGTCGCCGAAATTTTCAGTGGTAAATCCTGCTGGCGGGCCATATGCAGCAGCGTAGTTTGGGTGATGTGTGGCTCTGGCAGTAAGATCAGGTTTTGATCCAACAATTGATTAAAATAGATCTGCGGCTGGTTGGCAAGATAGTGATTTTGCGGCACAACCACCATGAGCTGATCATCACAAAACGGCTGTTTCTCAATCTGGTTGGCCAGTAACGGCACTGAGTGGCCAATGACCATGTCTAACTTGTGCAGACTGAGCTTATCTAGCATTTCGGCAATCGGCGCTTCGGTGATGGTAATCGAGAGCTTGGGCTGTTGCAGGGCATAGCGCAGCAGGTTATTGATCACCGGTTCAACCGACTGTACCACGCCAATATGCAAGTGCTGCTGGGTTTCACCTTTGTAATCATTGACACTGTGGTTGAGTGAGTCCACTTCATGCAAAATACGTTTTACGTGCGGATAGATGTGGTCGGCAAACTCAGTGGGCAACATGTAGGTTTGCCGCCGCTCAAATAACGGCTGGTTGTAGTGCTGCTCTAAACTTACCATCTGCTGTGACAACTCAAGCGGTGAAATAAACGCTTTATTGGCTGCTTGCGTTATATTTTGCTCTTGGTAGAGCACACTAAAATAGTGCAAAAGCGTTAAATCAGTTAGCCGCATTCTCTTCCCTTATTACTCTTTTGGGATATCACTGTCCGCGTAGCAGTGTACATCGCCAGCCGCTCTGCGGCATTGTGCGCATGGCCATGCTGTATACCATACATTACTGCGTACATTTAAGTGTAAGAGTGTAATTAGATATGAAACCGACTGTCGGTTTTGTTGCTTGTATAACAGGGGGATCCCCCTAAAAATAGCCAGATTGTGAGTATTTTTTTGTGCGAGGGTGACAAGAAACTGATCAGTTCCGCGGTGAGTTTTTTCTCGAACTGGGTATACTAGCCTACAGCTGTGAACCCGAGGTGATTATGCTTGTTGTTTTCCGTACCCTTATTGTTGTGCTGTATGCTCTGTTAGTGTCTATCGGCGGTAGCCTGTACTGTCTGTTTAGTCCACGTAACCCGCGCCATGTTTATACTTTCGGGCGTTTATTCAGTAAACTTGATCGTATTTTGGGGCTACGTGTTGAACGTCGTTTTGCTCAGAATTCTGATCAATTCGGTAACTGTATTTATATTGCCAACCATCAAAATAATTACGATATGGTGACTGTATCGGGCATGGTGATGCCGCGGACGGTGACTGTCGGTAAAAAAAGCCTATTGTGGATACCTTTTTTTGGCCAATTATATTGGTTAACTGGCAATATTTTAATTGACCGGAAAAACCGCTCAAAAGCGCACGACACTATCGCGCAAATTGTCGAAAAAATAAAAAATCGCAATATTTCGGTGTGGATGTTCCCTGAAGGCACACGCAGCCGTGGGCGTGGATTAATGTCGTTTAAAACCGGTGCATTTCATGCCGCGATTGCCGCCGGTGTGCCGGTAGTATTAATTTGTGCGTCAGAGCAGCATAATAAAGTCAGATTAAATCGCTGGAATAATGGCGAGGTGATTGTTGAAATGTTGCCTCCGATTGATACAGCAGGTTATAGCCGCGAAAATGTGCGTGAATTAGCCGAGCATTGCCATCAATTAATGGCAGATAAAATTGCTCAGTTGAATGCGGAAGTGGCGGCTCGTCAATCACATTAATCTATTTTTAGTGTGATATATATTTAGGGCTTATATCCCGCTGACCCGCCGTTATGATCCGGTATAAATGCCTGTAGATTTACAGGCCCTTTCATTTATCCATCAGGGCATGATCACG
>CAMTGL010000198.1 GCA_947071955.1 uncultured Plesiomonas sp. | reverse complement strand
ATTAAGTTGTTTATTAGAGATATGCTAATGATTTATCAATATTATTCAAGGCTGCATACGCACAACCTCTGATTCGACAGTTTACACAAACTGAAAACAGAGAGATGCGTTTTAGTACACCATCGTACGCACTGCAGTTTTTTAACACCAACCCATTGGTGAAAAATGACAGCTGGAATGTACGGTTAAGCAAAACTGGATTTACCGATGAAGCAGGGCGCTGCCTTGTGATGCGGGCTCAACCTGGCAGAGATGATCTGACTATCGTGCTGCTTGATTCGGTAGGGAAACGCACACCGATTGGTGATGCAAACCGTATTCGTCAGTGGTTAGAAGGCAGTAAGCCTGCAAAAATTCCTGCGGCAGCAAAACGTTAATACCGTTTCACCTATATTTTGATGATAAAGTGGCAGTTGTGCGCCTTTAATTAAGGTAAACCATTGCCACTTTGTTTTTTTAGCTGGAAAATTTGTTGCGTTTGAGTCTTATCAGTCCTGACGGTTTGCATTGCGGTGAAAGTGTACACGAGCTAGAAAATAGGTTTTCATCTGCTCAGTCATGCTTTCCATATACTGTTCAACGGAATGCCATAAAATCTCATCACTATTGATATCATCAACTTGCGCACGAGCGAGTTGATCGATAGCCGCCATTTGTTGTTCAGTCAGTTGCGTAGTGCTGTTAGTCATCAGCGTATTCCTTTCAGTTTAGCAAGCATAAGAGTCAATAATGCTAACAAATCAGTATTACAGACAAAAATGATTTTGTGTAATCGCACATATTTTGTAGGTTTGTTGAGGCTGTGAAAAAGAGCAAATTGGCTATATTTAATGCAAACAGTTAACTTAACTGGCTTTTTTGATATTTCAGGCTTGCCAGCACCACGGTTCACCGTTAATATTCACCTCGTTTTCCGGAAGCGGAAAACCTGCGTTGCTGTAATGTGCGTCCTTAGCTCAGCTGGTTAGAGTACTACCTTGACATGGTAGGGGTCGGTGGTTCGAGTCCACTAGGACGCACCATAAAGTAAAGCGTAATCAATGTGTGATACACCCATAGCTCAGTTGGTTAGAGCACTACCTTGACATGGTAGGGGTCGGTGGTTCGAGTCCACTTGGGTGTACCACATTTTAGACAAAGCCCGCATTATGCGGGCTTTGTTGTATCTGAATGTTCTATGAGTGTTGTTCTCTAAGTATATTAGAAAGAGAGCCTCTTACCCTAGATTACCCACATTTTTCCCCTTACTGTGTTTACATGTAACCATAAGAGCAAAAAAAACCGCACAAAGTGCGGCTTTAACGTCTAAAAGGCTTTTTTGCTAAACTGAGTTTAGCGGCTCGCCATTGTCAAGATCTTATGGCTGTCCTGACGTTGCAACCAACGAATTCGCAGAATAAAGAGCAGGGCAGCAGTGGTTAATCCACTGATAAAACCAATCCAAAAGCCATGAGCACCCATCGGCGCAACCAGATAATCTGTCCGACCCAATACATAACCAATCGGTAAACCAATTAGCCAGTAAGAGATAAACGTGATCACAAAAATAGCACGGGTATCTTTGTAGCCGCGCAGCACACCACTGCCGACAACTTGAATAGAGTCAGAGCACTGATAAATACCCGCAAATACCATGAGCTGCATGGCAACATGAATAACCTGTGGATCACTGTTATAAATATTGGCGATGTTCTCACGGAACAAAATAGTCAGAATCGCAGTAGACATCGCTAAAGCAAACCCAACCACCAGCCCAGTAATGGCCGCTACCCGCGCATCTTCGGGGGATTTTTCGCCCAAACGGTGACCGACACGAATTGTTACGGCAATACCCATAGAGAGCGGCAGCATAAAGACCATCGAACTAAAGTTCAGTGCAATTTGGTGTCCGGCAACAATCGTCGTACCGAGTGGGGAGACCAGCAGTGCAACCACAGCAAACAGTGTCACCTCAAAGAACATTGCCATTGCAATGGGGAAACCCAGTCGCATCAATTTGTTCAGGGTTTTACAATCGGGCCTCTCCCAATGGGTAAAGGCTTTAATATCACGGTAGCTGCGTGCGCGGGTAGCATATATCATCATCATGATAAACATTGACCAGTAAACCATTGCGGTTGCAACACCACAGCCCACACCTCCGAGTGCCGGAGCGCCAAATTTTCCGTTAATGAATATATAGTTCACCGGAATATTAATCAGCAATCCGACAAAACCAATCACCATGCCAGGCTTTGTTTTGGAAAGCCCCTCATTGAATGAACGCAGCACGGCAAACATCAGATAACCCGGAACCCCCCACATAATCACCTGTAAATAACGCACAGTCAGGTCAGTCAGGTGTGGGTCAATATCCATTTGTTCGACAATAATACGGCTGCCGTAAAGCACCAACATGATAGGGATAGAGATCAACCACGCCATCCAGAACCCTTGGCGCACTTTATGGCCGATTCTATCGCGTCGGCCAGATCCATTAAGCTGCGCAACAATCGGGGTTAATGCCATCAATAATCCGTGCCCAAACAAAATGGCTGGCAACCAGATGGACGATGCAATGGCTACAGCGGCCATATCCGCAGCACTGACTTTGCCCGCCATGACAGTATCAATAAACCCCATGGAGGTTTGTGCTACCTGAGCAATTAACACGGGAATAGCCAGTTTTAACAGGCTTTTAACTTCTAAACGATATCGTTGCACAGACACTCCGCAATGAAAAAAAGGCACTCCGCTGATAACAATGAGTTTTTTTGTCAGCGGAATATGCCGTGATAACATCACCCTCGAATCAGAGTAAACCCACTAATTCTACTGGTTAACGCTATGGTAGCAAACAATTACGCTGGGGTTTTGTTTTGAATTAAAAATCGTTGCTGTATCAGCTAAAATAGACAGGCTAAATCGCTAGTTTATTATTTTATCATTCGAAATCGAGAAATCAGTCATGTTTACAGGAATCGTGCAAGGAAAAGCCCAACTCATTTCTATCACAGAGAAAGATCATTTCCGTACACATGTTGTCTCTTTGCCCGACACCTTATTACATCAACTTGAGACAGGTGCATCTGTTGCACACAATGGTGTATGCCTTACCGTGACTCAGATTGATGGGAATAACGTTAGCTTTGATCTGATGAAAGAGACGCTGCGCATCACCAATTTAGGTCTGTTACAGTGCGGTGACTGGGTCAATATTGAAAGGGCCGCCCGTTTTGGTGATGAAATTGGCGGGCATGCTATGTCAGGCCATATTATGGCTACCGCAGAAGTGGTGCGAATACTGACATCAGAAACAAACCACCAAATCTGGTTTAAATTGCCGATTGAGCTAATGAAATATGTGCTCGATAAAGGCTATATCGGCGTTGACGGTATCAGTTTGACTGTTGGAGAAACCACCAAATCACGGTTTTGCGTAAACTTAATTCCTGAAACCCGTGAGCGAACCACTTTAGGGCTGCGTCGTTTGGGGGAAAAAGTAAACATTGAAATTGATCCTCAAACTCAGGCCATTGTCGATACCGTAACTCGCATTCTGGCAGCACAACCGGTAGCAGCGCTTAATCACACCGGAACAGCGCCATTAACGTGCACAGAGAGTGTATAGATGATGAACGTTTTGCTCAGTTGGAGTTCAGGCAAAGATGCCATGCTGGCCTTGTTGCGGATGCAAGAAGATCCGAACTGCCATATTGTCGGGCTGTTTACCACCTATTCAGCGTCTGAGGATGAAGTGCCGATTCAAGGCACACCGATCAGCGTAGTTCGCTTGCAGGCACAGCGAATGGGCTTACCGTTGATTGAAATTCCGTTACCGGTTTGGCCGAACAACCTTATTTACACGACATCAGTAGTTCAGGCACTAAAACAGAGTAAATTGGAGTTTGATACTCTGGCATTTGGTGATCTGTTTCTTGATGGTATTGCAGAGTTTCGCCGTAGTTATCTTGAACCGCACGGTTGGCATACGCATTTCCCGCTGATGGGGCAGCCTACCACTGAGCTGGCACAAGAGATCATCTCCCGCAACATAGAAACTCTGACGCTTATACCCATCTGACGCTGCCGACG
>CAMTGL010000197.1 GCA_947071955.1 uncultured Plesiomonas sp. | reverse complement strand
TATCACTCAATGGATTTCAAGGATTTGGTATCTCGGTATCACTGGAGAATATAGCTCAATCAGGCCGTGAGATATCAGGTAATCAAGAGTAATTTATCTCGCTATATAAATCACGCTATACAAATAAAAACAGAGAGCATTTGGCTCTCTGTTTTTATTTATTGGTGCCGTTCTGATTTACGGTTATGCCTTATTAGGCATAACCGTTATCGTATTACAAACCTTGACGACGCAAATACTCATCGTAAGTGCCGTTAAAGTCTTGAATACCCTCAGGGGTTAATTCAATAATACGTGTGGCAAGTGAAGAGACAAACTGACGGTCGTGGCTGACAAAGAACAGTGTGCCTTTGTAGTTCTCCAGAGCCAAGTTCAGAGATTCAATAGACTCCATATCCATATGGTTAGTCGGTTCATCCATCACTAAAATATTCGGCTTTTGCAGCATCAGCTTAGCAAACAGCATACGGCCTTGTTCACCACCGGAGATCACCCGTACTGATTTGAGAATATCATTTTGCGAGAACAGCATCCGGCCAAGCATGCCACGGATAACCTGCTCATCATCACCCGGTTTTTTCCACTGATCAAGCCAGTCATACAGGTTCAGATCACAATCAAACTCATCGGCATGATCTTGTGCATAATAACCAATGTGCGCATTTTCTGACCACTTAATCGTGCCGCTTTGTGCTTCCATCAAGCCGACTAAGGTGTGCAGCAGGGTAGACTTACCCACACCATTCTGGCCGATAATCGCAACGCGTTCACCCACTTCAGTCATCAAGTTAAAGCCAGAGAAAAGGGTATTGCCATCATAGCCCTGAGCCAGCTTTTGAACTTCAAGTGCGTTACGGAACAGCGTTTTTTCCTGTTCGAAACGAATAAATGGATTCTGACGGCTTGATGCTTTTACTTCCTCAAGCTTAATTTTATCCATCTGACGCGCACGTGATGTTGCTTGTTTTGCTTTTGAGGCGTTTGCAGAGAAGCGGCTGACGAAAGATTGAAGCTCGGTCAGTTGTGCTTTTTTCTTGGCGTTATCTGCTAATAGACGCTCACGCGCTTGTGTTGCCGCAGTCATGTACTCATCATAGTTGCCTGGGAATAGGCGCAGATCACCATAATCCAGATCGGCCATATGGGTACAAACACTGTTCAGGAAATGGCGATCATGCGAAATAATGATCATGGTACAGTTGCGCTGATTCAGCACATCTTCTAGCCAACGGATAGTATGAATATCCAAGTTGTTGGTTGGTTCATCAAGTAGCATGATATCAGGTTCAGCAAACAGCACTTGTGCCAGTAATACCCGCAGTTTCCAACCCGGAGCTACTGCACTCATCAGGCCAAAATGCTGCTCTAGTGGAATACCTACACCAAGCAAAAATTCGCCAGCACGTGCTTCAGCAGAGTAACCATCCATCTCAGCGAACTGAACCTCAAGATCGGCTACTTTCATACCGTCATCTTCGCTCATTTCAGGCAGATTATAGATGCGATCACGCTCTTGCTTAATTTCCCACAGCTCCTTGTGCCCCATGATGACGGTATCAATTACGCTGTACTCTTCATACGCGAACTGATCCTGACCCAACTTGGTCATGCGCTCATTGACATCAAGGCTGACATTACCAGCGCTTTGCTCTAATTCACCGCTTAGAATTTTCATGAAGGTGGATTTCCCACAACCGTTAGCCCCGATCAGACCATAACGATTACCTTCACCGAATTTAACGGAGATATTTTCAAAAAGCGGCTTGTCGCCGAATTGCATTGTGATATTGGCTGTGGAAAGCAAGGGTGCGTACCTAAAACAGTGAATGAAATGAGATGATGAGCATCATACAGATGTTCAATTAGAGCCGCAGACTACAGGTTGAACGGCTTTTGAGCAACCGTCAGCGGGAAAAAATCGTGCTTGCAGGCAGAGATCACTGCTTTTTAATGCAATTCCTCAGTAGTGTGATTGAGATCTCACCATTCAGGGCACTCATTTTGCAGATGAAATAGCGTAAAATAACCTATAAAAGGCTAATCAATGTGCAGGCAATGCAGATATGAGTGAACAGCGTTATGACTGGGATATTTTTTGTACAGTTGTGGATAATTATGGCGATATCGGTGTGACGCTGCGTTTGGCGCGTCAATTGACCACTGAGTATCAGCAGAAGGTACGCTTGTGGGTTGATGATCTGGCGTCATGTGCCCGAATCTGCCCCGGAGTAGATGTACACCGTGTGCAGCAGCAGTATGCTGGGATAACCCTCTGCTTGTGGCAAGCAAAGCCACTCGGTGGAGCAGAGCCTGTGATACCCGCCTACAATGTGATTGAGGCTTTTGCCTGTGAGCTGCCTGAGTATTTCAGAGCACAAATGCGCCAGTGTACGATAGCACCTTGCTGGTTAAATTTAGAGTATCTGAGTGCCGAGCCGTGGGTAGAGGGGTGTCATGCACTGCCATCACTGCAGTCTGATGGCCTCACTAAGCACTTTTTTTTTCCAGGATTTACAGCAAAAACCGGTGGTTTATTGCGTGAGCAGGGGTTATTGGCTGCGCGTGAGCAGTGGCAAGCTGATCTGCATGCTATCGGTTGTTACTGGGAAGATCGGGGAATCATGCCTAAGTGTGAGAATGAGCAGTGGATCAGCCTATTTACGTATGAAAACCCGGCTTTACTTACACTTATTCAATATTGGGCTGACGCTGAAAAACCGGTGCGCTGCTTAGTACCGGAAGGGCGAACCTTAACCTATCTGACAGAACAGCTCGCATTGCCAGCATTACACGCAGGCGATCACTGGTGTAACGGCCATCTTCGTTTGGAGGTATTGCCGTTTACTGATCAGGCAGGATTTGATCGTTTGCTCTGGAGTTGCGATCTAAATTTTATTCGCGGCGAAGACTCTTTTATCCGAGCTCAGTGGGCAGGCGTTCCTTTTATCTGGCATATCTATCCGCAAGAAGAACAGGCACATATCGAAAAATTAGATGCCTTTTTAACCCGCTATCTTGAGGCATGGCCAACAGCGCTGGCCGAACCTATGAGGCAGTTTTGTCAGGGTTATAATGCAGGTCAGTGTGAGCTAAAAGCATGGTCTACTTTAGATAATGAGTATGATTTGCTGAAAAAACAGGCACTCGAATGGGCAAATACGTTAGCTTTGACAGAAGATTTAGCTTGTCAGCTAGTGAAATTTTCACAAAGCAGTTAGAATACGGCGCTTTTCAAAAACTCTTGTTGAATACAGGAAATACCGATGAAAGTTGCTCAGGAAATCCGTGCCGGTAACGTAGTTATGATTGGCGGCGAGCCAATGATTGTACTGAAGTCCGAATTTAACAAATCCGGTCGTAACTCTGCCGTGTGTAAAATGAAGCTGAAAGGCCTGCTAACTGGTGCGGGAACCGAGACAGTCTTCAAAGCTGACGAAAAAATGGAAGATATCATTCTGGAGCGTAAAGAGTGTACTTACTCTTACTTCGCTGACCCAATGTATGTATTCATGGACAGTGATTACAATCAGTATGATATCGAAACTGAAAACTTGGGCGAAATGCTGCACTACATGGTAGACGGCATGGAAGATATCTGCCAAGTGACCTTCTACAACGATAAAGCTATCAGCGTAGAACTGCCAACCACTATCGTTCGTGAAGTTGCTTACACCGAGCCATCTGCGCGTGGTGATACTTCAGGCAAAGTGATGAAGCCAGCAACACTGGTCGGTACTAACTACACGCTGACCGTCGCTGACTTTGTACAAATTGGCGATATGATCGAAATCGATACCCGTACCAATGAGTTCAAGCGTCGTATCAACAAGTAATTGATTGATCGTGTAAGAACATGTTGGTGTGAAAATAAAAAGAGAGCGCAATGCGCTCTCTTTTTTTGCGGTTATTTCAGCTCAACAATATCAAGACGTTCGCCGATATTGACGACCAAATCTTCATCATCTTCTAGACCCACTGGTTGCAGAGGGATCTCTTGCCTATCAAACGCAATATCCCCGCCATCAACCACTTCGCTGCCGGCATGAATAGATTTGAAATCAAACAATGCGCTATCACACATGTGTGAGGGAACGATATTT
>CAMTGL010000196.1 GCA_947071955.1 uncultured Plesiomonas sp. | reverse complement strand
CCGCAACTAATCCCACTGGAAATAAGAAAAACCGGGCTGCAAAGATATAATAAAATGCAGAGGTAATACCATACTCTGCTTCAGCAGGCAGCCCCCGTAAACTGACGACTGTGGTAATATTCATAATTGCCAAGGTCGCGACACTTATTTTAGCTACGGTTGCTTTAGCCACTGTACTTGCGGATTTTTTTGTACTGACACTGCCAGACATAACTCATCCTTATCTTGTTTAACAAGACATTAAAATCAACGTATCATTATAAAAAAGCCATAAAGCGAAGTAATAAAAAAGTGGTAACTGCATCACCAAGATAATGAGGACTCAACTTGATAACACAGCCACCACTTAAATCAATTAAACACGATATTTACCAGTTATTTTTCACTGATAACTTCATCACGAGCAGCAATGACACAGTCAAGCACATGCTGCATAACTTCCGGTGTAATATATACATTCATTGGAAATGCTTTTAATGCAAAGATATATGCATCTTTATCTTTACCATCGCGATTATACTCAGCAGTTCTAAAACCAGTACTAAAGCTCAAATACGGTGTGTACTGCCCATTGATTTTTTTACCGCCACGATACCAAGCATAGAGTTTATTACCCACATCAAGTGTCAATTTGTTATTAGCGAGCAATTGTTCTTTATAGTTAACATCTGATAACTCGCGTTGGTATTGCTCATGCGCTAATACATCTTTAGGATAAACACGGAACAAGGTAACCAAACCAAAATCATCCGCATTTGTACAAACTGTACTGGCGTTTTCGTGTAAGATCTCACGGAAATAGAACTGATTTTCTAAGATCCCACCAAGAATAGCGTGAAATCCTTCATAGCCGAAGAATTTTAATGTTGCCCACCCAGCCAGCGCACCGGTAGCAGCACGTGAAACTTCTAATGTGTAATCCAGTGGATTATACGGCGAACGAGGTTGTAAATACGCAGAGCCTGGACGTTTTAATAATGTTTCAAATTCATCACTGTTTTGATAGACAAAACAACTGCTGGCATAAGGAGACCAACCCGCTTTATGGAAATCAATACCCACCGCATCGGCATATTTCATGCCTTCGAGTGATTTATAGTTACGTTTAATATAAGGAAGAATTTCATCGCTAAACTGAAGCGGATTTTTATCAAAATCATACTTTTTGAACGTCAGCCATGACCAGCACACTACCGCATCACAATACAGCAGAGCTTTACCATAAGGTTGAGCATTTGGATATTGATCCAACAGTTTTCTGACTTTCTCGACCGGATCGAATGCATTTGCGTCAGTAGTCCCCATTGTACACACGACAGATGCCACAGGTATTTTTTTCTCATTCAGGTCTTTAAGGATCTCTTCTAGATGCACCACATCCATGGCATTCGTTAAAGGATCAGTACGGACTTTAATAATATTATCCATACCCAAGCCCATCCAGTCAGTACTGTTGAGCATAGTGTAATGAGCCTGCTGAGAACAAATAACTTTAGCATCTGTACGCACGCCTGAGTTACGTGAATCAGGCAATACACGTGTTAACGCGTATTTGACATGATAAGTCCAACAACCTGAACCACCATATGTATAAATACAACCGGTATTGAGCGGATTCCAGCCAATTAAATTACCGAGCATCCCCGCACTCTCTAATTCAGCACGATGTACATTCCATGAATACTCACCTTCTAAAATATTAGGTGAGAATATCTCTGATAATACAGCAGCAATGATAGAGGCAGAATTAGCTTGTGGAATCACATTACACATGGTTAATGGATGACCCCAGTTTGGTAGCCCTTCAAATAACTGTGTCGTTTCATTAATCACTTTTTCTGTTGTACTCATTTTATCCGACATTGACACATCTTTGACTTTTTCAAAGTCAATGGTTAATGCCGGATTCTGACCCAAATAAGCAGGTCCATTTTTTTGCGGGCGCAGTTGATTTAATTTTTTAACCGCATGCCCAATAGCGATTGCAAGCCCGTCTTGTTCATCACCAAAAGGTGATGGAAATGCAACCAGCATATCTTGACGATACTTTGCCCATGCTTTTGCATCATTGTGAATATGACCATTTTCATCCCAGTTCGCTTCATAAGATTTCATTTTCAATATCCTTCTGTATCACGGAAAAGATTAACAAAGCAGATATAGCGACTTATTAAACAATTAAGCAGGTTTTGACTGCATATGCATTCACGTAACCCGATGAATTTAATGTAAGGCGAGAGAATTTATAGATCAATCAGGTAGACGTATTTTGAAATACACCGTAACCGGATACCGGAAAGGCAATTTTTTTCACATAGATAGCATCAGCTTTGCGCATACCGCCATACTCTGTGCCAGAATTTATATCCGGCAATATCACCTTTATATTTAAAACACTTTAATAACATAGAATATCCTCTTAGCAACAAACAACGCTGCCATTCCTATACGACTAAATACAAAAAAAATGGAAATAGTTCTGCATTAACAACGTGATATTCAGAATGTGAATATTGATCACGTCTTGCCATGCTGATTAAGATTCAACATAAAAACACTGCTACCCTGAGAAAAAATCAAACAGGAAAATCGATTATGGCGATGCACCGTGTATTAGAGATCAGTTGCTACAGTGTCAGTTGTGCGTTACGGGCAGAGAAAGCCGGAGCCGACAGGGTTGAGCTGTGTGCCGGCCGCTTAGAAGGGGGTACTACCCCTGCATACGGTTCACTGATTAGTGCTCGTGATCAGCTAACTATTCCTGTATTCCCGATCTTACGCCCGCGAGGCGGTGACTTTTGCTATAGTCAGCAAGAGTTTGAAGAGATGAAGTCAGACTTATCGCTGATGCGTGAACTCGGCTATCCGGGAGTGGTGTTGGGCATGCTAAATGAAAACGGCGGGTTAGACAGTGCGCGGATGCAAACCCTGCTTGGTTTAGCTGGCACAATGGAAATTACCTTTCACCGCGCATTTGATATGTGCGCAGATCCGATGCTAATGCTGCAACAACTGACAGATTTGGGCGTTAGCCGCATTCTTACCTCAGGGCAGCGCGATACTGCTGAACTCGGTTTACCGCTACTGCAAACATTGTGGGCCAAAACTGCCAATACACACGGGCCTATTATTCTGCCCGGCTCAGGAATCAGACTCGGTAACATGCAGACCTTTATTCAGGCAGGTGCGCACGAAATTCACTCATCAGCATCCCACTCCGTAGCTTCAACCATGCGCTACCACCAGCCCGGTGTAAACATGAGCCGTGATAGCGGAGCCGATGAATTTGCACGTGTTGAAGTTGACTCTGATGCCGTCAGCCAGATGAAAGCCCGCTTATCAGCGATAATGCCGTAACGGGTACATTCTCCGTATAGATATTGTTATATTGCTACAATCCAGACTGTATCACACTGCCTACATATTGCCGTTATTGCGCGCTAACTTGTAGCAAGATACGGTCTGGCTATCATTGTTATATCTAAATTATATCTAAGAGCTACCGAGTGGCACCGGCTACAACGCCAACGATTTTACTGATCCTGAAAAACAGCTAATATTCGTGCCCGATCAGCCTGAATCATCAAATTTGCCAGTGTTTTTGCCCCAGGTCCGGTCTGCTCACCACGCGGCAACAAGAGCTGAGCAGTTAAACGACGCTCACCGCCAAACTGTACCGGCAAACGGTGCAATAACCCCTGCTGAAATTCCGGTTCAGCAATATGATCAGGCAACCATGCAAACCCCATATTGGACAACAGCAAGTTTTTTGCCTCATAAAAATGGCTAACACTCCAGCGCTGACCGGCTTTCAACCAGCCAATCTCCATGGTCGGCTGTAGCGCATTATCCATGATTACAATTTGCAAATGCCCGACCAAATCCTGCTCATGTAATACGGTAAATTCAGCCAGCGCATGCTCAGGATGACAATACGGATGCAGCGAAATACCGCATAACGGTTCACCCAAAAAACCAGCCGGAACATGTGGGGTGATCACCAGATCCCAGCCATCGCGAATCGCTTCTTGCGTAGCAGTCAGGATAGTATCTTTAATAATCAGTCTGCTGCCACGACTTTGCGGATAAAACTGCGTAATCGCATCGAGCAGCGGCTGACGTGGATAGATTGACTCAATGGCAATGCGGATCTC
>CAMTGL010000195.1 GCA_947071955.1 uncultured Plesiomonas sp. | reverse complement strand
GCCAGATAGAGGTTCGAGAAATTTCAGCGGTCGCGGCATCTTCCATCAGGCCATAAATAGGCACACAACCGTTGCCCGAGATCCACGCTTCAATGTATTGCACGGCCACACGAATATTCGCGCGCATACCCTCTTCGGTACGCTCACCTTCACACGGCGTCAGCAGTGTCTCGGCGGTAATCGGTTCATCATGTGCTCGGAGTACATCAAGCTGATTAGGTTTACCATCGAGTACGCGATCAAATACCGCCATTGCAACATCAGCCAGCCCCGGGTGGGCAACCCATGTACCGTCATGGCCATTACTGGCTTCAAGCTCTTTATCCGCACGCACTTTATTAAGCACCCACTCATTACGCGCCGGATCTTTGCTGGGAATAAATGCCGCCATTCCCCCCATGGCAAACGCGCCACGGCGGTGACATGTCCGTACCAGTAGGCGCGAGTATGCGCTCAAAAAAGGCTGATTCATGGTGACAACCTGACGGTCTGGCAGCACTCTTTCTGGGTGATTTTTCAGTGTTTTGATATAACTAAAAATGTAATCCCAACGGCCACAATTTAGCCCAACAATATGATCTTTAAGGTGATATAAGATCTCATCCATCTGGAACACGGCCGGCAGCGTTTCTATCAATACCGTCGCTTTAATCGTACCGAGCGGCAACCCGTAGCGTGTTTCAGTAAAGCTAAAAACTTCACTCCACCATGCCGCTTCTTTATAAGACTGCATTTTAGGAAGATAGAAATAAGGGCCGCTGCCTTTTGCCAGCAACCGCTGATAGTTGTGGTGAAAATACAGAGCAAAATCAAACAAGTTTCCGGGGATCGGTGCGTGCTGATACTGGATATGTTTCTCTTGCAGGCGAAAACCGCGCACACGGCCGATCAACACCGCATGTTTAGCATTCAGGCGATAATTTTTACCGTTCTCGCCACGGTGTTCGATAGTACCGTCAACGGCATCACGCAAGTTAAGTTGCCCCTGCATCACCTTTTCCCATGACGGGGCTAACGAATCTTCAAAATCAGCCATGAACACCTTTACGTTGGCATTCAACGCATTAATGATCATTTTGCGCTCTACCGGGCCGGTAATCTCAACCCGCCTATCTTGCAGATCAGCCGGTACACCGCGAATTTGCCATTCACTTTCACGGATGTTTTGCGTATTTGGCAAAAAATCAGGCAAACCACCTGCATCAATATCAGCTTGCCGGACTTCGCGCTCAGCCAGTAACTGGGTAACTTGTGGTGCAAATCGGGTCACTAACTGCGCCAAAAATTCAACAGCATCAGGGGTTAAAATTGACGCATACTCACGGGTAAGGTGTTCACTGCACGTGAGTATCGGGTGCGTTAAGGTATCTGAATATCCGTTCATTCCCTGCTCCTTAAATCATGTTAACGCGCTATTTTTTAAGATCTGATGAGTGTCATTCTCTGCCCTCAACATGACCAATTGATAACAAAAAATCAACATGGCGTTTTAAGCTGTTGTTTGAAAAGCACTGAAAAAAGGTTTCAGCATAAGTTCCTGAAATAACTGAAAATGCTAAATAACACATGAAAACCCTGCCGATGACTGAATAAGTAAACAGTGTTATTCGGGCTTCTCATCCCGAAAAAAATGAAAGGCTTTCAGTAAATTAATTACAAAAACAGAGCCTCAGTAGCCACAAACAAGATGCACAGTGCCAAGAGTCATACAAAAAGAGTTAGCGATATGAAAGGAAAAATCCAATAAAACGAGGGGTTATAGAGAAACAATAGCAACAAGGTAAACGCTAAGAGGTTCAGGGTATAAAAAAGGGGTTTATCACATAACTGAAATTCAGCACCTGTGGTAGTACCTAGATCAACAAAACCTGAACCTATCAATACAGCAGAATAGAGAGGTCAATTGCTAGAATTGCAGGATATTCATTCGTTTATCAGTTCTGCAACAATTTCACCCAGTTTGGCAAAGGTTTTTATTCGGCTAGAGCTTGGCCGCCAGACTAGACCAATATCGCGGTACGCGGGCGTTTGCGGTGGGTCAATAACCACTAAATCTAACCCCTGTATCAGCCCCTGCTTTAATGCCATATGCGGTACAAACGTCGTGCCCAGCCCGTTGGCAACCATTTGCACGAGGGTATGCAAACTGGTCGCAGTGAAGGGGTTGATTTTACTGCTGTAAGCCAGATGACACGCGCTCAATGCATGCTCTGTCAGGCAGTGTTCACGCTCTAACAGGTAAACGGAGCTGTCGGGTAATTGGTTAAAGTCTAACGGCATCACCAACCGCCCAGCCAGCGCGGTGGGCAGTACCATTTTGAAGTGATCGCGCCCGATAATTTTACTGTGCAGCCCATGAATATCTACCGGCAGTGCCAGCAGTAGCACATCAAGCTGCCCGCCTTTTAGAGCGTCAATCAGAACGCGGGTGGTATCTTCACGCAGTACCAATTCAAGGCGCGGGTAGCGCTCTTGCACCTGTCTGACCAGATCACACAGTAAAAAAGGGGCGATGGTAGGAATGCACCCCACGCGCAACTGCCCTTCCATTTCCGCAGTTTGGCTGGCGGCAAAATCGGTTAAATCAAGGCTGCGAGCCAGCAGTTCACGCGCACGGATCACGACCTCTTCACCACTCGGGGTAAAGATAAAGGCTTTGTGATCTCGCTCGATTAATGTGCACCCCAGACGCTCTTCGAGGTTTTGAATGCCGCTGCTTAAGGTAGACTGGCTGACATAACAGGCACGGGCTGCGCGGTTAAAATGTCGAACATCATGCAAGGTCACCAGATAGTGCAGTTGTTTTAACGAGGGCCAATTGTTTGTCATCGCGATTTACGGGTTATGCCTTATCAGAGTATTCATTTTTGCTAATCGGAAAAACCGATTACAACAATCGTTTTTTTTCGCTTTCCTCAATGTAACACCTTCCATAAACTAAATCGCGTTGTCTGAGAATTTTCTCATCACCTCTTCAATCAAATACACGGGAGTTGCTAATGGTTCTGGTAGCACATCAAGCCCCAGACTTTACTGCTGCAGCAGTAATGGGTAACGGTGAAATCGTTGATAATTTCAACCTGAAGCAGCACATTGCAGGTAAAACTGCGGTGATCTTCTTCTATCCACTGGACTTTACTTTCGTTTGTCCTTCTGAACTGATTGCTTTCGATCACCGTATCGAAGAGTTCCAGAAGCGTGGTACTGAGGTGATCGGTATTTCTATCGACTCTGAGTTTACCCACAACGCATGGCGTAAGACACCAGTAGACAAGGGCGGTATCGGCGAAGTTCGTTATCCTCTGGTTGCTGATGTTAAGCACGAAATCTGCCGCGCATACGGTGTTGAGCTGGAAGCTGCTGGCGTTGCGCTGCGCGGTTCTTTCCTGATCGATACCCACGGTGTTGTTCGTCACCAAGTGGTGAACGATCTGCCACTGGGCCGTAACATTGATGAAATGTTGCGTATGGTTGATGCGCTGCAATTCCACGAAGAGCACGGCGATGTGTGCCCTGCACAGTGGGAAAAAGGCAAAAAAGCAATGCAAGCTTCTCCGGACGGCGTAGCACGCTTCCTGTCTGAGAACTCTGCTGATCTGTAATTGACAGCTGAATAAAAATTGCTTTTATCGTGGCAGACAATTTTTTTGTCTGCCCTTTTTTTTGCCTATTACTTTTCTGAAGAAGTCTCAAAAAACAAAACGGGTTAAAAGATCGAACGCCCCAAGCGTTGAGATAGCAGTTCAAGTGCTGCAATACCGGCCAGAGAGTTACCACTAGGGTCAAGCTCAGGTGACCAAACGGTGATGCTCATTTCGCCCGGAATAATGGCAACAATGCCCCCACCAACACCCGATTTCCCAGGCATTCCGACACGGTAAGCAAACTCTCCCGCGCCATCATACAGGCCACAGGTTGCCAGCAGTGCATTAATCTGGCGGGTCTGTTTTCCTGAGATTACTGGCTCAAGCGTACACAGTGATTGCCCCTGATTGGCAAGATAGGAGAAGGTTTTTGCTAGCTCAACACAGCTCATCTGTAGCGCACAATAATGAAAATAGGTTTGCAGCACCTCAAGCACATCATTATTAAAGTTGCCGAAAGATTTCATCAGGTAGGCAATCGCTGCATTACGGGCTGAGTGCTCAAATTCTG
>CAMTGL010000194.1 GCA_947071955.1 uncultured Plesiomonas sp. | reverse complement strand
CATCTAGTCAGCCCAGCAATGGCTGCCGCTGCCGCAATCAAAGGGCATTTCACGGATGTGCGCAATTTCGCAGATAACCTGCCGCAGTTTGGTTAAGCCCCGATTTGATTTATCCCTATATGATGGCCCGTGCACAACAGATGCTTTGCACGGGAACAAGGAGTGACACATGACAGGATTCACACAACATACCGGCATTGTCGCACCGTTAGATGCCGCTAATATCGACACGGATGCGATTATTCCGAAGCAGTTTTTACAAAAAGTGACCCGTACCGGTTTTGGTCAGCACCTGTTCCACGACTGGCGTTTTCTCGATGATGCCGGTACACAGGAAAACCCAGCGTTTATCCTCAATCAACCTGAATATCGCCGAGCCTCAGTCTTACTGACCCGTGAGAACTTTGGGTGTGGATCGTCGCGTGAGCATGCGCCATGGGCACTGGCCGATTACGGTTTTAAAGTGATTATTGCACCAAGCTTTGCTGATATTTTTTACGGTAATGCCATCAATAACCAGTTGCTGCCAGTACGTTTAGCTGCCGCTGATATTGATGCGTTGTTTGCCCATGTAGCTGACAAGCCAAGCGTACAATTGACCATTGATTTAACCGCGCAAACGGTGTCAGTGTGTAGCGCAGATAACAATACTGGTAGCCATAATGATGCCAACATCTACCCGTTTACGCTTGATCCGTTTCATCGCCACTGCCTGCTCAACGGTTTAGATAGCATCGGTTTAACCTTGCAGCATGCGGATAAAATCAGTGCTTACGAAAGCCATCAACCGGCTTTTTTACGCTGAGATGAATGCGGTATATTGCAATGCGCGCTTTCTCTTTTAAATTTAAAAGGGAAACGGGAAAACAAGCAAACAGCAGTGCCGTTAACATACGGCCATTAAATGCGATCAAAAAAGCGGATAAGAGATGACTCTTATCCGCTTTTTTATATCTGGCTTACATGAACCTAACGTAAACCGCTGTAAACCATTATGCCGAATGCATCACCACAACCGAGGTAGCAATCACCACAATACCAGCCCAACCAATGGGTTTGAGTTTCTCTTTAAAGATAATCCAGCTACCAATGGCCGTACCTAAAATACCGATTGCACCCCATGATGCGTAGGCTACGGCAAGATCCATACCCCGAACGGCTTCGGTCAATAACGTAAAAGCACTCATAACCAGTAAAATAGAGAGAAAACCCCAGCGCTTACGTTTAAAACCTTTGGACTTATTCAGTGCCATATTCGCGGCAACATCCAGCAAGGCGGCAGCAATAACGAATCCGATATGTAACATTACGCTTCCTCCTGCTGTGGATGACTTTCACCGGCGTTCACCATAATAATACCGGTAACGGCCAGCGCTAACCCGATCATCTCTTGTAACGAGAGCGAGTAGCCAAAAATAAACACCGAAATCAGTGTAATTAAGGTTACGCCTACCCCTTCCCACAGCGCATAAGCGATACCGATAGGTATTTTTTTGATCGCTTTAGAGAGGAAAAAGTAAGATATTCCGATCCCTGCCCACATAGGCAAATAACTGAAAAATGAACCATTTTCGATAATTTTATTGATAGATGATGTTCCTGCGACTTCGGTAATAATAGCCAGTAACAAAAACATCCATGCGAATAACATGTGAGTACCCTTTAATATCCTTAATGCCCCGTGATCTGCTGATAACGTTTGCGGCATAGCGTTACTCTAGCCCTCCTGCTCGTTATATACTAATCGCTCAGCGTCAACTTTTCCGACGCTACCGTTTGACAATTTGTTTACACCCTCTAGGATCAGCCGCTGATGTCTGGAGTAGCCGATGAAGTTCTCGCAGTTAGAAATGTTTGTAGAAGCCGCCAATAACGGCTCAATCACCGAAGCGGCGCGCCGTTTGGGCAAAAGCCGCAGTACCGTGAGTACCGCAATCAGTGCACTGGAAGACAGTTTGGGTGTCAGTCTTTTTGAACGCGGTTCAAACTTAACGGAATTGACCGTTATCGGAGAACAGATTCTGGATGACAGTGAGCGCATTTTACAAATTGCCTACATCATCGAACAAAAATGCCAGCACTACGCCACCGGTGCAGAAGCCTTGCTGCGCATCGCGCGCGATGATGCATTGTCAGAAGTTTTCTGGCGGCGGCTACTAGGCCAGTTAAAACAACAGTTTGCGGGGACCAGTGTCTCTTTGGTGTTGGCTTCACCGCCCGAATTGCCCGCGCTGGTTGAAGAGGGCATTGTTGATGCCGCTTTTGGTTTGCTGACCCAAGAGCAAGAGAACTCATCACTGAAAATTGAGGTGCTGCATCCGCTGCGAACCATGATGGTGGTGGAAAAAAGCCATCCGCTGGCGCTGTTAAAACGGGTTCAGCACAATGATCTAGAGTCACATACACAAATTACGCTGTCGTATGTGGATGATGAATCAGTGAAAACGCTGCAACCGGTCAGTGGTGATCATATCGGGTTATCTTGCTTTGAGATGATCCGTGATGCAGTGGTTGATAAGCTGGGCTGGGCTATTTTACCAATCCCACTGGTACAAACTCAGTTACGCCATGACCAGTTGCAGGTGCTGAAACATAAATTCAGCATGCAGTGGCGTGATTATGCCGCTTATGCCTCCCCCGCCGCCTACCACGGTAAGGTGCTCTCGTGGATCCAGCAAGAGATCCAAAAAGAGCTAGAGTCTTACGATTAACTCGCACAAAGGTGAATGCTGTTTGGTCAGCCTGTTGGGTAAGTACCCCTAGGCTTGTTTCGGCTGGCGACGATACCAGAACACAAAATGCAGTAACGCCATGCCGCCGTGCCCGATGATATACGCCTCTATCAAACCGGTCAGGGCTTTATGCAGTGATTTAACATCAGCCGCCCACACTGAACCGCTGCGCCAGAGTACAAACCAGCTAAACCCTGATACTACCACCAGCAGTAATGCGCCTAATCCCAGCCCCTGAATACAGGTAGCCACGCCTTTAGGTTGTGATTCAGGTAGCCGAAAATGCAGCAGTTCGCGCACATCAGCCGTGATCTGCTGTGTATCCCCCCATAAGTAAGGGTAAAAATAGCGCAGCCCACGGGTCAGTAAACAGTAAGGCAATAACAAGACTGTCAGCAATAACACGACAATGCCGCTACCGATATGCAGCCATGTACAGAGCAGATCCAGCCAGCCGGCACCGATCTGTTGCTCGGGCGTAAAGTGCATACCGTTGCTGTTGATAATCTGCAAAATCACCAGTAGTGCAATGCTCGCATGCAATACACGTAAAAACAGGCGCTGATTTTGTGCTAAATAACGCCAAAAACCGGAGAAAATACGCATAAAAATCCCTGATGCCTGAATACGTGGTTTGAAAATAGAGCTTAAAAAGATAACGCCGTAGCAGAGTAACTATAGGGGATAAAAACAATAAAATCTGTGTGGGGGTGTAACGATATTCAGACAAAACGGCAGACGCTAAAAAGCGCTCTGCCGTTGGAAATAAAGCCCGATGTTAACCGACGCTATTTATTGACGCCGAAAACCCAAGGGATAACTCACTCTTCGAGGTAGCTGCGCAGCATCCACGCCATTTTTTCATGCGCAGTACAGCGATCATCTAACAGTGAGGCGGTTGCACCATCCATCACTTCGCCGGTCAGCGGATAGATACCGCGAATGCGCTCAATCACAGTAGCATGGCCTTGCAGCAGGAAGGTAATCATCTCATTGTTGCTAAGGTTTGATTGCGGCTCGGGTAAACGGCTCATTTCTTGGTATGCACTAAATGACCCCGGCGCTTCAAAACCCAGCTCACGAATACGCTCAGCGATATCATCGAGTGAATTCCAGATACCTGTGTACTGCTGTTCAAACATCTGATGAATCGGCAGAAAACGCATGCCCTTCACGTTCCAGTGAAAATAGTGCGTACTCAGGTAGAGGCTAAAACTTTCAGCCAGAAGGTGAGCCAAACTGTCAGCGATCTGTTTTCTGCTTGCATCAGGAATAGATATATCAACTTTCATGACCAGTGCTCCGTGTGGAATAACTCGGCGATAACGCCATTACAGTTACCATACAACCGGCCGATGTATCTTTCTGTAGAGAAGTGCGAGCATCTGCGTCAGAGTGCGACAAATTTTGTCAAAAAAAAGCGACCTCAATG
>CAMTGL010000193.1 GCA_947071955.1 uncultured Plesiomonas sp. | reverse complement strand
TTATTGCGGTAATGCGCCAGTTGGCGGATTTCAGCCAGTGACATATTCAGCGAGCGGCAGTGCAGAATAAAATTCAGCTCAGACAAATGCTGGGCCTGATAAATACGGTAACCCGAGGCATTGCGCAACGGCTCAGAGAGCAGCCCTTCACGCTCATAAAAACGCAGTGTTTCTACCTCAGCACCCGCGCTACGGGCAAGTTCACCTATTTTCATCTTTATCCTCCAAAAAACGCTTGACCCTATAGTAACTACAGGGTGTGAAATTATAACAGGATATTTATGGAGGAATAAGACGATGACCTCATGCTGCCAAGATAAAAAGAGCACACAGAGCTGTCTGCTGAATAAAAAAACAGAATCAAAACATTCTGCGGAACTGACACTCTCTGGCATTCGGCCTTTAGACTCTGCTGAACATGAACATGAACATGAACATGAACATGAACATGAACATGAACACGGACACGAACATGCGCATCCTGAACATGCCTGTTGTGGACATTCGGCGAGTATACAAGCGCAGCAGATTGTGCGTACTGCCGGTGGGAAATCGGGTAAATACCAGACTAAATTTCAGATTATGGCGATGGACTGCCCAACAGAATCGACCCTGATCCAGAAAGTGCTGGCAAAAATTGAAGGTATAACGGCGCTGGAGTTCAACTATATTGAACGCGTGATGGTGATGGAGCATGATCTTGATGATATCAGCCCCGTGATCAAAGCTATCAGCGGCGTGGGGATGGAAGCGCGCCCGCTAACAGACGCGCAGGCTGCTGCACTACCGGCAGAGCGTAAAACCGGATGGCGACAGAAAGTACTGTTTACGCTGGCAGGCTTGGCAGCGGCAGGATCAGAGGCGGTGGCTTTTAGCAGCGGATCGGACATGAGTATCTGGATTGCACTGCTAGCGCTGTTGTCGATTGCTTGTGGTGGCATTCCGATCTTGAAAAAAGGGTGGATTGCCCTGAAAACCGGCACAATGAACATTCATTTTCTGATGTCGGTTGCCGTAATTGGTGCGATATTTATCGGCCAGTGGCCAGAAGCGGCGATGGTCTTGTTCTTGTTTGCGGTAGCAGAAAAACTGGAAGATATGTCGCTGACTCGTGCCGGAGAAGCGGTGAAAGCGCTGATGGCACTGGCACCAGAAACCGCATGGGTACGTAACAGCGCCGGAGTATGGCAGGAAGTGGCCGTGGCAGAGGTTGTTATTGGCAGCACCGTACGTGTGCGCCCCGGTGAACGGGTGCCGCTTGATGGTCAGATTAGTCGCGGTGTCAGCCATTTTAATGAAGCCCCGATCACCGGTGAGAGTTTGCCCGTAAGCAAAGAGGTTGGCGCGACGGTATTTGCAGGCAGTATTAACGGTGATGGCGTGGTAGAGGTATGTACTACCGCTAGCGCCAGCAGCAGTGTATTGGCCCGCATTATCAGTACCGTACGGGATGCGCAGGCCAGCAAAGCACCGACACAGCGCTTTATCGATCAGTTTGCCAAATATTATACCCCTGTGGTGGTAATAGCTGCGGTGTTGGTGGCCATATTATTACCGGTATTTGGTCTGATGACACTGAAAGCTTCAGTGTATACCGCGTTAGTCATGCTGGTGATTGCCTGCCCATGTGCCTTGGTGATTGCCACACCGGTGACACTGGTCAGTGCGCTGGCATCGTCGGCACGCCACGGCATGCTGGTGAAGGGGGGCGCACCTCTTGAGATGGCAGCAAAAATCAAGGCTGTCGCTTTTGATAAAACCGGTACATTGACTGTGGGTGAGCCCGAGGTCACTGGCATTTTACGCCCAGTGTTGCGCACATCTTTGCAGACTCAATCGCCTGAGCAGGCCGGATTGCCCGCTGCCTCAATACTCACTGAACAGAACATACTGGCGCTGGCTGCGGCGCTTGATGCGCACTCGACTCATCCACTGGCACGGGCAGTACTCAATGCGGCAAGTGCGCAGCAAGTGCCGGTCATGCAAGCCCAGAATATTCAGGAGCTGACCGGTCTAGGGGTACAGGGATCTGTTGATGGACAGCGTTATCTACTGGGAAGCCGGCGTTTGGCGGAACGTACTGGCGTGCTGACTGCAGACATTGATACACAACTCTCTGAACAGGAAGCGCAGGGACAAGGTCTGTTACTGCTGATGTCTGAACAGGCGGTACTTGGCATTATTACCGTGGCTGATAAGATCCGCGATGAGGCGCAGGCAGTCATCCAGCGTCTAAACAGTATGGGGATTCATACCGTTATGCTGTCGGGCGATCACCAGAGTGTTGCCACGGCGGTCGGCAATAAAATCGGCGTTGAACAAGCGCTCGGCGGATTGTTACCGGATGATAAACTGGCTCGCATCCATGCACTGCAAACACAATATGGCCATGTCGCCATGATTGGTGATGGCGTGAACGATGCCCCCGCGCTGGCACAGGCTGATTTTGGGCATAGCAATGGGCGCTGCCGGATCAGACACTGCATTGGAAACTGCCGGCGCAGCACTGATGGAAGATAAACTCGAAAAGCTGCCGGATCTGTTTACCCATGCTCGCCGCACCGCCAATGTGTTGAAAGCCAATATTGTGATGGCGCTGGTGATTAAAGCGGTCTTTTTTGCGCTGGCATTGGTCGGTATTGCCACCTTATGGATGGCGGTGTTTGCTGATGTAGGCGCAAGCTTACTGGTTATTGCAAACGGGCTGCGATTGGCCAAGCAGATTGAGTCGGACTAATATTACCCTGATTGGGCATTGCGAAAAGAAGTAATAAAACCGTGGCATATTCTACAAGGTATGCCATGGTACTGATAACTGGGTAAATCAGCACCACAGAACTTGCTTTTTCTGCTACCATCAGCCCTTCTTTTTATCATCCTACATTATAGGAATAGAGTGATGACAACCACTTTGTTCAAAGATTTCATGTTCGAAGCTGCCCACCACCTGCCACATGTTCCGGAAGGGCATAAGTGCGGGCGTTTGCACGGGCATTCATTTACCGTGCGTGTGGAAGTGACCGGAGAAGTTGATCCTTATACCGGTTGGGTTATTGATTTTTCCGAAATAAAACAGGCATTTAAGCCTATTTATGATCAGCTTGACCACTACTACCTAAATGATATCAGTGGGCTGGAAAACCCGACCAGTGAAGTGCTCGCTCGTTGGATCTGGCAGCAGCTTAAACCCCGCTTACCTCTGCTTTCCGGTATTTTGATTAAAGAGACCTGTACCTCAGGTTGCCTGTACCGTGGTGAAACCGCAGAATAATTGCCACTGTTTGCTGATTAATGGTTGAGAGTGTTAATCAGCAAGCCATAAATGAACGTATTGGCAGCAGAGAATATCTAGCCAATACGTTGCTGCAATTAAAGCCATACTGTTATGCAATAAAGCACTCAACAACAATCAGGCGATAGACAAATATTTATGCATTTGCACCGATAAACGCCAGTTACGGTCAATACATATGCGCATGCATAACTCGGTTGCCAGTGCTTTTTGGCTGATAGGTTGCAGCGCGATTTCGCGTTTTTTATCGTCGGCCGGAATAAGCATTAACAGCTGATCTAGCGCATCAATATCACTTTCGCGTGCGACCGGATGTTTAATTTCATCAGCTCGTACCAAGGCATCAGGCCGAACCTGACAGCCGCCCCGCATGCCCACTTTGGGTGATACCGTTACCCACGTTTTAGCACTGCAACGCACCTCGTAAGTGCCACTGGTTTCAATCTGGCATTGGTAACCGGCAGACTCTAATGCAGCAGTTAGTGTGCTCAGGTCATATAAACAAGGCTCACCACCCGTAATAACTACATGCTTTGCTGTATAACCTTGTTGGCTAAACAGCATTAATAAATCACTGGCTTGTAATGAGCACCACAAATCAGAATCACCGGTTTTCATAATAACCTGAGCTTCAGCTACGCGCTTACCCGCATCTAATGCCCAAGTATGCTTGGTATCACACCAACTACACTCTACCGGACAGCCCTGTAAACGCACAAAAATTGCCGGTACACCGGTATAAACCCCTTCACCTTGTAGGGTTTGAAAAACTTCATTAATTGGGTACAACATACATCGCCTAAGCGGTTAAGAAAAAATATAATCTGATTATCGCAAACCCTGCCGAGCCTGACTACTTATAACTTTTTCTGAATATGTCAGCGAAGTGC
>CAMTGL010000192.1 GCA_947071955.1 uncultured Plesiomonas sp. | reverse complement strand
ACCCCGACTCAAAATTGCCGTATCCCCAGCCCTGCAATGGTGTGGCGGCCCACAGTGGCAGTGTGTGCGGGTAGGTATAGGCTCGGGCACTTTCCAATGAAACCCGATCAGCCATCAGCAGGGTAATATCATTCAGCCAGAAGTTTTGTGCTAGCCCCCATAGTAGACCAATACTCAGGGCGATAAAAAATAGCGCTGCATTTTGTTTATGTTGGTGATTTTGGCGCAGCAGTGTGAACAATATCAGCGGGCTAACCAATATCAGGGCCAACCAACCGGTGCGCGAAAGCAGTACTACCGTGATAAAGGTAGTCAGCGTAATGCTGATTGCGAGCAGGGTACGTTGCCACATTCGTGTGGTATGCAGCAATAAAAACGCAGCAATTACCGTACCGGTGACCATAAAAGAGGCCATCAGATTTGGCTGGAAGAAGATCCCGTAGGGGCGGTTGAGGTGGCTGTCATACCCGAAACTGTTGCCCTCGGTCAGCCAGTAATATTGCCAGAGCGCTAGAGAGGCTTGAATCAGAACCCCGCATAGCAGTATCCAAAGTAAATGCTGTTTTTGCCGCGCGGTGAGTTGTAACTGCACTGCCGCCAGATAGGTTAGATAACCGCCCCATAGACCAAACAGGGTGGTGAGCATGCGGGTATCGGCTTGCGGGTAGAGTTGTGGCAAGCTGATCAGTATGCAACTGATCAATAACCCTTGTGATAAGCGGTTATACCGCAGTTGATGTGTGCGGCTTATCAGCAGTATGCCATTGAGAATGATAGCGCTGATCACTATCCAGCCAATATTATTAAACGGGATTTGTAACCCTTCGCCGCCAAGATGATTTTGTATCGTGTGCATGCCGCAGAGAAAAAACAGCGCCAGCAGCAGAACATGGCAGGTTTGCGCGGGTGTATAAGCCGTAAAAAAGTGTTGGCTGTGAATCCGCAGGCGTTGAGCAAGCATAATATCATTCCATGATTAGGCTTAAGTTCAGATTTTAGTTTTTTAACTTTTTATTTTAGCGCTGAGTGTTAGCCGATTACGCTACCCATATTGAAAATAGGCAGATACATAGCCACGACCAGTGAACCGACAATACCGCCAATAATCACCATAATAAAAGGCTCTAGTAGGCTAGATAGTGCATCAACCATGTCATCAACTTCTTGCTCATAAATGGTAGCAATTTTATCGAGCATGCCATCAAGTGAACCTGACTCTTCGCCAATCATCACCATTTGGGTAGTAATTGGTGGAAACAGGTTCTGCTTTTGCATGGCCTGATGAATCGGAATGCCCTGTTCGGCCTCTTTGCGCACCGCTAAAATGGCGTTACGGTAGATCAGATTGCCGGAAGCGCCTGCCGCAGAAACCAAGCCGTTTAGCAGTGGCACACCGGCGGTAAAGGTGACTGATAAGGTGCGTGAAAAGCGGGCAACACTGGCTTTATGCAACATGAGGCCAATGACCGGCAATTTGAGCATAAATTTATCCTGCCGAAGACGTACTTTTTCAGAACTGCGGTACATGCGGCGATAGAGATAAACTGCCGCCACAATACCTATTGCCACAAAGCCACCTTTTTCCCGCAGTAATACCGAAAGATTGAGTACCATCTGAGTAAATGCCGGTAGTTCAGAGCCAAAGCCGTGATAGAGCTGTTCAAATTGGGGGATAACAAACAACAGCATTAAGACCGATACCCCGATAGCAACCGCCATTACCATGCTAGGATAAAATAGGGCTTTTTTGATTTTTGATTTCAGCGCTTCCATTTTTTCGCGGTGGGTGGCGATCCTATCCATGACCAGATCAAGCCGTCCGGTCACCTCACCGGTGCTGACCAGATCACAAAACAGATCATCAAAGATCAGCGGGTATTTGCGCAGTGATTGTGAAATGGGTGTACCGCTTTCTACATCAGAAGCGATATTGTTGATCAGACGGCGCATGCAGGGTTTGGCATGGCTTTCACCGATTAAACGCAGTGCTTGTAATACCGGTACGCCAGCAAATAACATGGTGGAAACTTGGCGGCTGAAAAAGGCAATATCAGCCGGTTTAACCCGATCTTTGAGTTTGGTCAGAACTGATTGTGGGGCTTTTTTTGCCTCAATTCGGCTGAACCCGCGTGTCATTAAAATGGCTTTTAATTCATCAATTGAGCTGGCATCAAGCTCACCGGTACACTCCTGACCCTGCCGGTTAAAGGCGCTCCATTTATACGGATACTGTTTTCTGGCTTTCAGTTGGGTCAGTGTTGTCATGTTTATACTCCGGTGACGCGATCAATTTCTTCAAGTGAGGTAACCCCTTGCAACACGCGGGCATAGCCGGCATTGCGCAGCGTCAGCATGCCTTGCTGACAGGCAATTTCGGTGAGTTCAGGGGCGTGAGCACCGCGTAAAATCGCATCTGTCAGTTGTGGTGACATCGGCATTAGCTCATAAATACCGGTACGCCCTTTGTAGCCAGCGCTACAGTGATCGCAGCCCTGTGGGTTGGCTTTAAACAGGGTAACGCCCTGCTCTTGGTAGGGGGTGAAATCGCGTGCTTTTTGTTCGGTTGCGGAAAGAAACAGCTCTTGGCGGCAGTGTGGGCAGAGGCGTCGCGCCAAGCGTTGGGCAATGATCAGATTGACTGATGAGGCGATGTTGTAGGCCGGAACGCCCATGTGTGACAGGCGGGTTAGCGTTTCAGCCGCTGAATTGGTATGCAGGGTAGAGAGTACTAAGTGGCCGGTTTGCGCCGCTTTAACTGCAATTTCGGCAGTTTCCAGATCACGAATTTCGCCCACCATCACCACATCAGGATCTTGGCGTAAAAATGCCCGCAGGGCGCTGGCAAAGGTTAGCCCCGCCCGAGTGTTGATTTGGGTTTGATTCACACCACTGAGGTTGATCTCCACCGGATCTTCAGCGGTTGAGATATTCCGCTCGGGGGTATTTAAGCGGGCAAGGCCGGTATATAGGGTCACGGTTTTACCGCTACCGGTTGGGCCGGTGACTAAAATTAGCCCCTGCGGACGTGCCAGCACCGCTTTATATAGCGCCTTATCCTGTTCGGTAAAGCCAAGCTGGTCAATATCAAGCCGTGCGGCGGAAGAGTCGAGAATACGCAGCACCACTTTTTCACCGAACAGGGTCGGCAGGGTGGATACCCGCAGATCAATCGCCGTGCCTTCACTGAGTTTTAGCTTGATGCGGCCATCTTGTGGGATGCGGCGCTCGGCGATATCGAGTTTACTCATGATTTTCAGGCGGGCGGCAAGGCGCTGCGCCAGCTTTTGTGGCGGACTGGTGATCTCTTGCAATACGCCATCAATACGAAAACGCACTCGATATTGCTTTTCATACGGCTCGAAGTGAATATCTGAGGCTTTTACCCGTACGGCGCGGCTGAGCATTTGGTTGATAAAGCGCACAATTGGTGCTTCATCATCTTCATCGGCGATTTCGGTGTTATCCACCGTGTGGGTATCGGCATCTAGCTCGTCGAGTTGTTCGAGTGTGCCGGCATCGGCAGCCGTATTAATATCATCAACCCGCAGGCCGGTCAGTTTTTCTATTTTGGCATACAGTTCGGTTTTATCGGCCTGTACTAATTCGATATTTTTTCCGGTGGCAAACCGAAAGGCATCGGCGGCTTTGTAATTATTGGTATCGAGGATGGATAAATAAATAGTTTGGTTATTTTCATTCAGGGGAAATGCTTTGTGTTCAACACAGAGTAGGAAAATGTTGCTGTTATTATTTAAGAGTGTATTCATCATATTTAGTAATGGCGGGAAATACTCCCGCCAAGATATTATTATTTACAACCTTTTGGATAGATAGCTGAGGTGCTGGCTGATGAAAGTTGGCATTCCCATGTTTCATTGCTGGTTCGTACCATTCTAACTTCAACGTTTTGTGCTTTAGGGCTAACACCACTAGCTGCTGTGCCTAATTTAATTTGAATATATGATGTGCTGATTGAGAATGTACCATTAGGTATTACTGGTTGACCAATATTTGTAGTTGATGAAGGAAAAGAACCATTTGATGCAATGTGATCTTCAACATTTGTTTTTAATGAAGCAAGAGTAGATAAAGCTGATCCAACTTCCGCTTTTGCCACATAATTCTGATACTGTGGAATAGCAATTGCCGCCAATACGCCTATGACGGCCACCACTATCATCAATTCAATCAGCGTAAAGCCCTGTTTCATCTTATTCATCATTTCTC
>CAMTGL010000191.1 GCA_947071955.1 uncultured Plesiomonas sp. | reverse complement strand
CTATCCAGTAGGCGATCAGCATTGGCATGCAACAATACCCACGGCATGTCAAAGTAGTCACGAACTGACTGGCGCAAACGCTGACCAAAGATCCGATTTTTATCCATATCAATGGCGGTACGGATAAATTTATGCACATGTCGATCGTAACCGATCCACAAATCAATGGCTTGCTGGCCCCAGCTGATAATCCGATCAAGTTTGGCTTGCAGATCAAGCACCAGCTGATCAACAAAGTTCAAATCAGGTCGGTTTAGTGTGGCATCTTGAATTTGCAATAAGCGTGATTGCAATTTGTCACCGGCAGCTTCAAGGGTATCTTGCAATTCGCGCAGATTCCCTGATGTTTCATCAAGTAGTAGCTCACAGCTGGTGATCGCCGCACGCCAATCTTTGCTGAGCAGCGCGGCGATATCATCTTTTACCGATTGCTGCTGTTCATCCATCAAACGCTGGGTGAGATCGATGCTGTCAAAGATTTCAGCAACCGAGTATTTTAACGGTGCATACACGTTACGCCGCCAGTGCGTCTCTTCGCCGCCCTCTTCAGCGGCTTCTGCGGCACGCTGAATTTCATCCGCCACAATAGAGAGTTGCACCGACAAGCGCAGTGCAGAGAATTCTCGCTGACGGATATAGTAATCAGTTATCCCGATCCCCAACGGAGTTAGGCGATAAATTGACTGCCCTTCGGTCAGTTCACTGGTAAAACGGCTGAGTAAACGCTGACGCACCAGATCATTGATGGCATTGTTCGCACGCTGGGTCAGCGTTTCTGTTGCCAACTCAAACGCAATACTGACATGGCGAAACGCATCAACCAATTCACCTTCCGACATTTCACCGTCAAAACGTTCACTGTTCAGTGTGGCGATAGCCAATAAAAAAGCCAGACGCTCCACCGGCAGCGCAATCGAGAAATCGTTTTTTCTCGCCCAGGCGACCAGCTCGGGTACGGTCTGGGAAAACTCACTCATGCGATGTCCCTTAAAATTTTACATTCCGCAGACGTGCACATCAAAGCTTGTGGGCCATGACATGAATGTAACGGCCAAGACTAATGTAAGGCTCCTGCCGACAATACTGTTGCTCCATTTCGAGCAGCAGTTCAAATTTTGTCTCCCGATGAGATTTATCTCTCAGGAAATCGTGTAATACTCTAACACCAGTTTTGCCGCTAATCTGCAAACCTAAGTCTGTCAGCCATTGATAAACCTGTTCCGGTTTTCGCGGGTGAGTCGGCACCAGTGTTTTTCTTTTACTCAGCGGCATTCCGGCTTGAATATACTCAAAATTTCCGCCCACTAAGTGGTGGTGACGCATGCCATTATAGTTATAGAACATTAATGACAATGCTCCGCCGGGTAACAGAAGATCTGTCAGGTTTTGTAATACCTCAACAGGCTCTTCAACCCACTCAAGCACTGCGTGAAACAATACCAGATCTACCGGAGCGGCTAAATGATTACCCACCTCTTGTGCTGAGCTGTGCACAAATTGCATCTGCTGTGCTACGCCGTCGGCCTGTGCCGCTTGCTCTGCTTGCGCCAGCATCTCGCCGGAAATATCACACAGCGTAATGAAGTGGCCTTGCGCTGCTAAAAAACGCGACAGTTGCCCCATACCACCACCGGCATCAAGAATGCGTAACGGCCGCGCAGGTAATGTCGCCAGCAGTTTTTCCAAGTCTTGTTGTAACACGGCCTCACGGATACGGCCTTTGGCTGATCCGTAAATATTGCGCGCAAATTTATCGACAATGCCGTCAAAGTTACGATCTTCAGACACACGCAGTACCTATTCATGCACGAAAGCCGCTATTTTGACATATTCTTCCAAGAAAAATGCTATCTGTCCGTCTGATTGGCTTTTTCTTATGCAATTCATAGCCAATCCAGACCGATATTATGATTTTTATCTATTAAACGTGTGTTTTACCGCACAAAAAAGCCCTGAGTGCAAAGAACTCAGGGCTTTACCGTAAAAATTTTACTGTATGGAAAGGATAAAAACTTTATACAACCATCATCATACTGTCTGAGATCACATCATCAATCAGGGCATCAATCTTGGTAGTATCAAGATGATGTGCCGAGGTGATCATGTGTGCAACATCACCTGAAATAGCCAAGCAGTGTTTTTTCCAGACATATTCAGAGGGTTTTGGGAAAACAACGGTAATTGAATTTTTATTGCGCCATGCTGGGATCCCAGCATCATTAAAGCGTTTAACCGCATATTCGGCCTTATTTAGACAACGCTGAATTCTGCGGCGCTGCTCTTCCATGCTGATTGATTTTGCCGCCACCCACAGCATAATCGGTGTGTGGCCGTTACGTGATCCGGTAATGGTTTTATCATGAGCGGCAATGTAGTCAATCTCAACAGAGATTTTATCTACATTCTCTTTTTTCGCGATAGTGATACCGCACGGAATCGGCGAGCCGATCATTTTATGGCCAGAAACCGAGATAGAATCAATACCATCGGCAAAATTGTACGGCTGTGGCTCATCAACAAACGGTAAAATCATGCCACTTAGTGCAGCATCGGCATGAATATAGTAGTCATTACGGGCAATACCCAGCTCAGCAATACGGCGCTGGATAATACTAATATTATCAATAGCTCCCCGGACGGTTGTACCAATGTTGGCGAAGATAATCGGGTGCTTTTCATTATTCGCTTTAATTTTGCTGATTAAATCATCGTAATCCATCTCACCATTTTGGCGAGATTCAACAATGCAGTGCTCAATTCGCAGTAATTTGACAATTTTCGCTACCGAATAGTGAGTATCCTTTGAGAAATATAATCGGCTAGAAGGGAAAAGCTCCCGTGACAAATAACAGCCAAACATATTCCCTTCAGTGCCACCATTGGTAACGTATCCCCAACAATTATCAAAGGGTATTTGATATAAATGGCTAAAATGCTCGATAACTTCTTTTTCAAAATCAAATGAGTTTAGCAAATAATTACAATACTCAGACCAATCACCACAGTTATTAATCGAAAAACGCAAGAATCGCTCTAAAATCGTGTAATCAAAATCAGCAGACTCAGGATACCCTAAGTTAAAATATTGGTTTTTTACACAGTAGGCCCAAAATTTATCCAGTGTATTTTGATCTTTGATTGATAGCGACATAATAAACCCCTAAGGTGTCATCGGCAGAGGCTCACGAAAAAGTTCACATCGCTTTTTCGTAAACCTTCACACACTGACATCAGATATATATAGATTGAAAATAAACTTCAAACAGATAGGAAGTAACTCTATTTTTTGGATATACACTCTCATTGTGTAAACATATGTAGTTATTTTATTGGTGTATCAGAAGAAAGACTTGCGGTAGCTTCTTCTGCTTTATGTTTTCTGACTGCAACATAGATATACAGAGGAATAGTGATCATCACCATTAAGATACCCCAATACAGAGAGTTACTCCCTGAACCTAGCAGTGCATATAAGCAGTAGGCGAAGGCAATACCAACCAGTACCAGATAGAATTTAAAGACTGACGTTTTAGTGAGATCTTTATTAATCATTAAAATAGGCAATGAGATAATGGCATAAATATAAGGCAGTAATGATGCAAATACAGATAACAGAATGATAATTTCAAACTGTTTTGCCAAGTTTGGTGATGCCGTCATAAACAGCACTAAACTCATCAGAATACCGGTAAATACCAGACTCTTCATCGGTACATCATTTTTATTGGTATCGCTGAAAAATGAAGGGAAGATACCATCTTTTGCCGCAGCACGTGGTGCTTCAGATTGTAAAATCAACCAACCGGATAACGAACCAAAGCAAGCAATAATACTCAGTGCAGAGACAATTTTACCGGCCAGTGGGCCAAACATGTAGCTAGCAGCAGCCGCAAACGGAGCTGGCGAGTGAACTAAAACTTCATGGGGAACAATACCCATAATAACTGAACAACTGCTCACATAACATACTGCGGTAATTAATAAACCGAACACCGTTGCTTTAGGCACTGTGCGCTCAGGATCTTTTACCTGGCCGGTTGATACCACTGCCGATTCAACACCTAAAAAACCCCATAAAGCAATAGATGCCGCACTCATAACTGCACTCAAATCGCTCTTACCGGTTGCATTATAAACTTGTGTAAAGTTATCAGGCTTAAACCAAAACCAGCCCAAAAAACCAACACCTAATACAACAACCAACATACAACCTGCAGTAAATGATTG
>CAMTGL010000190.1 GCA_947071955.1 uncultured Plesiomonas sp. | reverse complement strand
CTCTGTTTCTGCGCGAACTGCCACATCAGCAGCCTCAGACACGCTGCATGCTCCTGCAGTAGCCGTGCTGCAAGAGAGCGGTTCAACGCAACATTATGTCTGGCGCTATAACGCACAGCTCAAACAGGCACAAAAAACGGCTGTCGAGTTGGGTGCACTGCAGGGCGAGTATGTTGTGATTAACAAAGGCCTACAGCCAAATGATCAGATCATTGTGGCCGGTATTCACGCCGTACGTGATGGTATGCCTGTACACCCGCTGCAATAAGAGGTTGTGATGAATCTGGTTCGATTTTTCCTTGAAAAAAGAACAGTCAGCTGGCTGCTAGTTCTTTTTATTCTGCTGGCCGGTTACGGCAGCTTCCAAAAACTGGGGCGCTTTGAAGACCCCGAGTTTACGATTCGGGTCGCAGCAATCAGCACCCCCTACCCTGGCGCGAGCGCGGAACAGGTAGCCGAGCAAGTTACCGATAAGATAGAGGCAGCCTTGCAGCAGTTGCCGGAGGTGGATGAGATCCGTTCTAACTCATACCGCGGCCTATCCAGTATTCAGTTTGAAGCGCGTGTCGAGTTCGATAAAAAGAGCCTGCAGCAGGTGTGGGATAAACTGCGCCGTAAAATGCAGGAAGTTGAGCGCGAATTACCGGCTGGAGCTGGGCCTATCATCATTAATGATGATTTTGGTGATGTGTATGGGCTATTTTATGCTCTGACCGGTGAAGGATACTCATTTGCCGAGCTAAAACTCACGGCAGATATGTTGCGTAAAGAGCTGGCGCTGGTCTCAGGTGTTGCGAAAGTGGCGCTCTGGGGCGAACAAAACCAGCAGGTGTATCTTGAGATCCCGACCAGTAAGCTGGCGAATCTTGGTTTACAGGCAGGCCAAATCCACCAACAGCTACAAAATGCGATTACGCTTGCCCCGACCGCTACGCTAGATGTCGCCAATGAGCGCCTAGCGCTCGGCCCGATGAATAATATTACTGAGATCAATGCACTAAACGAGCTGTTAATCAGTGATGGTCAAGGCCGCACTTTCCGCCTTGGTGATATTGGCCATGTCTCGCTTGGTTATCAAGAGCCAAGTAGCGCCCAACTCTACTTTGACGGCCAACCGGCCATTGGGCTGGGTGTTAGCAATATTTCCGGCGGAAACATTGTTGAAATGGGCCGCAATGTCAGCGTACGGCTGGCAGAGCTGCAATCGCGAATCCCGGTAGGAATGTCGCTACAGGTGATCTCCCATCAGGGTGAAACCGTTGATGAGTCAATCAGTGATTTTGTTGATAACCTGATTGCGGCTGTTGCCATTGTGGTTGTTACCCTGCTGATTTTTATGGGGATGCGTTCAGGTCTACTGATTGGTTTTGTGTTGCTACTGACCGTTGCCGCAACGCTTATCATCATGCAGATTGACGGCATTGATATGCAGCGTATCTCACTTGGTGCACTGATCATTGCACTCGGTATGCTGGTTGATAACGCCATTGTGGTTACCGAAGGTATTTTAATCCGTACCCAAAAAGGCGAAGATCCCAAAGAGGCGGCACTGGCCATTGTAAAACAGACCATCTGGCCACTGCTCGGTGGTACCGTCGTCGGTATTATGGCTTTTAGTGCGATCGGTTTATCGCCGGATAATACTGGTGAATATGCCGGCAGCCTATTTTGGGTCATCATGTACTCAATGCTACTTAGCTGGTTACTGGCCGTTACCTTAACTCCGCTATTTTGCGTACAACTATTTCGGGCGGCAAAAACCAATCAGGAAGTGGCTGTCGGTAAGTTTTTGCGCGGTTATCAGTCGGTTCTGGCTGCCTGCATTCGCCTGCGCTGGCCAACATTGATAGCCTGTGTTGTGATGCTCGTGCTAGCAGTAATTGGCATGAAATTTGTGCCGCCGGGCTTTTTTCCGGCCTCAACGCGCGCACAGTTTGTGGTTGATTACTGGTTGCCACAAGGCACACGTATTGAGCGCACCAATCAGGAAGTGCTTGAAATTGATGCTTTTGTCCGCAGCCTGCCGGAAGTTAAAAGCACCACAACATTAGTCGGCTCAGGAGGGTTGCGCTTTATGCTGGTCTATGGCGCAGAAGAGCCGAACAGCAGCTATGCGCAACTGTTGGTGGATGTAGAAGACTGGAAAGTGATTGATTCGCTGATGCCAAAAATCCGTGCACACATTGAACAACACTACCCAGATGCCATGCCAAAAGTGTGGAAATTCCAACTCGGCCCAGGCGGTGGATCAAAAATTGAAGCCAAGTTCAGCGGCCCTGACACCAAAATATTACGCCAGTTAGCCGAACAAGCGCGGCAAATTTATCTCGATGATGGCGGCATGACAGCCATTAAAGATGACTGGCGGCAACCAGTAAAAGTCGTACAACCTATTTGGGATGAAGCCAAAGCCAGACAGAGCGGCTTTAATGCCAGCGATCTGGATCGCGCCATCAGCCAGTACTTTAATGGTAATCGCATCGGCCAATATCAACATGGCGACGATCTGCTGCCGGTCATTGCACGCCCACCCGCCAGTGAGCGTGAACAGATTGAAGCACTGTACAATGTACGTATACAGCCAGAAGGCAGCCGCGAAACGCTCGCCTTAAGCCAGTTTATTGTGCGCCTCGATCCAGTGTGGGAAAACGCGATTGTCCGGCGAGTTGATCGTTTCCCGACCATCAAAGTGCAAGGCGATCCGGCGACTGAACTGACCGGCGTCGTATTTCAGCGCGTAAAAACTGCCGTAGAAGCCATTCCGCTACCACCGGGTTACAGCTTAAGCTGGGGGGGAGAGTTTGGTGATTCATCAGAAGCCAATGCGGGTATCATGCAGATACTACCATTAGCTTTTGCGGCGATGGTCTTTACCGTTGTTGCGCTGTTTAATGCCGTCCGTCAGCCGTTGATCATCTGGCTGATCGTACCGCTGGCAGTAATCGGTGTCAGCTTTGGCTTGGTGATCACCCAAACACCGTTTGAGTTTATGGCGATACTCGCCTTCCTCAGTTTAGCGGGAATGCTGATTAAAAACGCAATTGTGCTGGTCGATCAAATCGATCTTGAGATCCGTGAGGGAAAACCGCGTTTACTGGCGGTACTCGAATCATCCCGTTCACGGGTTCGTCCGGTAGCTATGGGCTCTATCACTACCATCTTAGGTGTTGCCCCGCTACTACTCGATCCGTTTTTTAAGTCAATGGCAATCACCATTATGTTTGGATTAAGCTTTGCAACGTTGCTGACACTGATCATTGTTCCGGTGCTCTACACCGTGATGTTTAATATCAGTAAAGATGAAATAGCCTAATTTTATATACAAAAACGCTCTTAAACTGGTAGGGCTTATAGCGTATTTATGAGTCAATAACCGTAAAAAGTGTACCGTACAAACGGTGCACTTTTTTTTTACATCTATACTCATGTGACAACATGCATACATTATAAAACAGAGGTAAATAATGTACCTGACTGTCACAAGGCGCTGGGCATTTATTGCTATTATCTATACATCTAGCTCTCTTTATGCCACCGAAATATCACCTCCGCTACGTAACAGCCACGCTTACATAGGGGGTCAGCTAGGTTGGGCACATGCACATAATGCCTGTAACGCCGACAATACCCGTTGTGATAACGAAGAAATTGGCTGGGGTTTGTATGGTGGCTACCAGCTAACCGACTGGTTTGGTTTAGAGCTTGGCTATAACAATTTCGGGAACCCAAACTCATCTTATGTTGGTGGGGAAGTAAAGAGTGACATTGAAACTATTTATATCAGTAGCCTGTTTCGCTATCACCTTTCAGATCGCTGGAATACATATGCCCGTCTTGGTGCGGCCTATGAAAATGTCGATAAACGTTATGGACCTACGGGCAGTGAAGTGAGTTTATCACACAGCGGCTGGGGGCTATTAACTGGTCTCGGTGTCGAATATGCTCTCGCATCAACCTGGTCAGTTCGCGGTGAAATCAGCCGTAACAGTCATATCGGTGGCGACGAAACCTATCAAGCTGATCACTATTTTACCGCATTGGGTATCAGCTATCACTTTGGTCAAAAAGCGGTCAACGCACCTACCGCGACAACACCTGAGATCATTACCACACCAGCCACTATCAGCCTCAGCGCACAAGCACTGTTTGCCTACAACTCAACTCAACTCATCCCTAATCCGGCACTACCCGCCTTAGCCAACCAATTAGCCGAACATCCTCACTGAAGACCGATTCCTGGGCAAA
>CAMTGL010000189.1 GCA_947071955.1 uncultured Plesiomonas sp. | reverse complement strand
TTTTCATTGTGGAACATTAGAAAAAGCACGAAATTAAAAGGTTAATTAACTCGGTAATATCAATAGCAAACACAAAAGCATGACATTCACATTTAAATACATACATATAAAATGCAATTTTATATAGATAAAAAATAACAGCGAAAAAAACGCAGCCTTCTCAGAAGACTGCGTTTTTAATATGCGTAACCATGATATTATAATACTGACATAACCATCAGCATAATAACGCCCGATTAATGACGCGTTGGCGCTGCATCACCAGCGTCTTCTTCATCTTCTTCGTCGTCGAAATCTTCATCTTCAGCGTCTGGATCTTCAAAGTAGGTGCCCCAGCCATCGTAGTTCACACCACATTTTTCAGCCAGTTTTACCAGTTGCTCAACCTGCGCATCAATCAGCTCAGCTTTCAGCGGCACTTCGCAGCTCATATCGCAGCATACCAGCACAGAACCGTCTTCAACTTCCAGCTCTTCGGCATCGCTCACTTCATAGCTCATTTTAAATGCTTCAACAGCCGCTTTTTCTAAATCTTCGAACTGCTCGGCTGAAAAATGGTGCTCAATGGTATAAAGCGCCTCCGGATCACTGCCATCTTCCAACAGTTCACTAATAATCAGTCGAGTTTCTTCCTGCTGGGCTTCCAGAAATTCACGGTTTGCCATATAGCCTCCAGAGAGTTGAATTATTCCTGCTTATTGTCACACACTCACACCACACTCACCACTGCTGTTTCATTAATTAATATAAATGCCACGCGCCTCTTGATAATGGATAAAAACTCAAATAAATTGAATAAGCAGTCAAATTAAACCATTAACTAAAGATAGACATGCAAACAAGGATGAATTCATGGCTTTTAACTTACGTCACAGAAACCTACTGAAACTCACTGATTTTACGCCAAAAGAGATCCACTTCCTTCTCGACTTGGCCGGTGAGCTAAAAAAGGCAAAGTATGGAGGTTACGAGCAACCGCGCTTACGCGGTAAGAATATCGCCCTGATCTTTGAAAAAACCTCAACCCGTACCCGCTGCGCCTTTGAGGTAGCCGCCTTCGATCAAGGGGCGCATGTCACCTATCTTGGCCCTTCTGGTTCACAAATTGGTGAGAAAGAGTCAATGGCAGATACCGCACGGGTACTGGGCCGCATGTACGATGGCATTCAGTATCGCGGCTTTGCTCAGCATACCGTTGAGGCGCTGGCCCGTTATGCCGGCGTACCGGTCTGGAATGGCCTGACCGACAGCTTCCACCCCACTCAAATTCTGGCCGATTTTCTGACCATGCTCGAACATGGGCAAGGAAAACCACTCACCGAGATGAAACTGGCCTATCTGGGTGATGCCCGTAACAACATGGGTAACTCGCTGCTTGAAGGCGCGGCATTAATGGGCCTTGATTTGCGCTTAGTTGCGCCCAAAGCCTACTGGCCAGAAGAGACTCTGGTGGCACAATGTCAGGCGATTGCCGCCAGCACTGGCGCAAAACTCACCCTGACCGAAGAGGTGGCTGAAGGCGTACAAGGCGTTGATTTTATCTATACCGATGTCTGGGTTTCTATGGGCGAACCTGAAAGCGTCTGGGCAGAGCGAATCTCTGCACTCAAACCCTATCAGATCAATATGAATACCCTTAAGCTAACCGGCAACCCACAGGTCAAATTTATGCACTGCTTGCCGGCTTATCACGATACCCAAACGGCTATTGGGAAGAAAATCAGCGCACAATATGGCATGGAGGGGCTAGAGGTGACCCACGAGGTATTTGAGTCAGCCCACTCTATTGTGTTTGATGAAGCAGAAAACCGGATGCACACCATCAAAGCGGTCATGGTTGCAACACTCGGCGTATAACACCATACGCAAACGGTTAACCCCTGATGCTGTATACAACCGCAGGCGTATTGCAGGCAATATAAAATGGCGTATAATTCGCGCAGTGAATTTTACGCTGCGTATGACAGGACACTATCGCCAATGCAACGATCTTTCGTGATACTGAGCCACAAGACCGCGCCAGCCGCGGCTGTCAGTGTTTTCCCGATCATACGTACTGTGAAAAAAGCCCCTTAATAAAGGGGCTTTTTTTTCGCCACAACCTAATCTACACGCACGAAGAGCGATCGCACTACGCAATGGCGTTGCCATGTGCAGCACATCGCCCTATTCACCTTTACCGGATGCAGAGGATCGCACCATGGCTAACCCGCTTTATCGCAAACACATCATATCCATTCCTGAATTTACTCGAGAAGAGCTGGAATTAGTGGTGGATACTGCCGCGCAATTAAAGGCCACTCCGCAGCCTGAACTGCTCAAGCGTAAAGTGGTGGCCAGCTGTTTTTTTGAGGCTTCAACTCGTACCCGCCTCTCTTTTGAAACCGCGATCCAACGTCTTGGCGGCGATGTGATTGGGTTCTCTGACAGCAACAACACCTCTCTGGGTAAAAAAGGTGAAAGCTTATCTGACTCTATTCGCGTTATCAGTAACTATGTCGATGCCATTGTGATGCGACATCCGCAAGAGGGCGCTGCACGTTTGGCTTCTGAGTTTTCCAACGGGATCCCGGTATTCAACGCCGGTGATGGCGCAAATCAGCACCCAAGCCAAACACTGCTGGATTTGTTCACTATCCGCGAAACACAAGGGCGCTTGGATAACATCAGTATCGCGATGGTAGGCGATCTGAAATATGGCCGAACCGTACACTCACTCACGCAAGCATTGGCGAAATTCAATGCCAACCGCTTCTACTTTATCGCACCTGATGCGCTGGCGATGCCCGACTATATCCTCGAAGAGCTCGACGCTCAGGGAATTACTTATAGCGTGCACCCAAGCATTGAAGAGGTGATGCCGTTTATCGATATTCTGTACATGACACGGGTACAGAAAGAGCGTTTTGATCCCTCAGAATATGCCAACTTAAAATCACAATTTGTGCTGACTGCCGCTGAACTGCACGATGCCAAAAGCAACATGAAGATCCTGCATCCACTGCCACGTATCGATGAGATTACCGTTGATGTTGATGCTACGCCGCATGCGTACTACTTCCAGCAAGCCGATAACGGTGTGTATGCCCGACAAGCCTTGTTAGCACTGGTACTGAATGCCGAGCTTGTGCCAGTAATAAGTGATGACGGGAAACTCTGATTAGGGGTAGCCCCTTATCCGATAAGGCTGACCAGATACTGGCCGGTTGGCATACAAAAAACTGATACGCACGGCAATGAATTGCGAAGACAAGGAGCAGATGGTTATGGATCGCGAAAATAAATTACAAGTTGAAGCTATTAAAAACGGCACGGTCATCGATCATATTCCCGCCCAAATTGGTATAAAGATCTTAAGTTTGTTTAAGTTTTCTCAAACCCACCAGCGGATCACCGTAGGTTTAAACCTACCTTCTGCGGCACTTGGCCAAAAAGATCTGATCAAAATTGAGAATATTTTCCTAACCGAAGATCAGGCCAATCAATTGGCTATCTACGCACCGGATGCCAGCGTCAATCAGATAGAAAATTATCAGGTGGTACGTAAGTTAAAACCAATGCTGCCTGAATTTATTGAGCGGGTACTCAGTTGCCCAAACAGTAATTGTATCAGCCACAGTGAACCGATTAACTCCGGTTTTAGCGTACGCAAGCAGCAGGGTAACATACTGTTAAAATGCAAATATTGCGAGAAAGTGTTCGCCAGCGATGTCGTCACCGAACAATCTTAAGGTTCAGTCAGCCACATACAGGCTGTTACACTGGAGGCTGGGTTTCACACGCAACAGCCTCTATACTTGCAGGCAAATTCTCGTTGGTATGATTAAAAAGGAAAACAGATGAGCCACATTATCAATACGGAAAAAGCCCCTGCCGCCATTGGCCCTTACGTACAAGGCGTTGATCTGGGCAGCATGATCCTGACCTCTGGCCAGATCCCAGTGAATCCGGCAACCGGTGAGATCCCTGATGATATCGCGGCACAAGCCCGCCAATCATTGGAAAATGTGCGTGCTATCGTTGAAGCCGGTAGCCTGCGTGTTGCTGATATTGTGAAAATGACTGTTTTTGTCAAAGATCTGAATGACTTTGCGACCGTCAATGCGGTCTACGAAGCTTTCTTTGTTGAGCACAATGCCACATTCCCTGCCCGTTCATGTGTTGAAGTGGCACGTCTGCCAAAAGATGTAAAAATTGAAATTGAAGCAATTGCCCTGCGCCGCAGCTAAACAAACAGGGCGTTAAC
>CAMTGL010000188.1 GCA_947071955.1 uncultured Plesiomonas sp. | reverse complement strand
ACCCGGATCAATATAACCAATTGCGGTAATAAAGGCTGGCCCCATCAGCGTTAAAGCAAAACGCGGATGTCTATTTTTTGCTACTGCAACTTGGTTGCTTTCCATTTAGCCCCACAAAACTTTGCTATGATGAAGGTTAAAATTTTTTCACTTTATTTCGTTGTCATAACAATCTTCTGAATCAGAAGATCATAAGAACCCTATTATTTTAATCTGCACACCCTTTTTCGTGACCACATTTGCATTAATGTTTACAACCATCATCTGTTGTACAAAACTCTCAGAGTTTTAACCGATGATGATAAGAGATAAAGCATAAACGTGAGGAATAATAATCGGTTCTGTTTTTTTGTTTGAATTCATAACTAAGTGTAACCATAAATACACATTATACTCTTCGCATATCTGAATAATAAAAAATCACGAAAAAAACCTGACAGTGAGACACAAAAAAACCTGACAATTTTTATTATTTATTCGGGTTCTGCTTTGCAAAAAACCGATTATTGGTACACGCTTTTGAGAGCGAAAAGCAATTTATCATTCATGGATGGCAACTAGCACAAAATAAACAGCAAAACACAAAGACAACGTATTTAAATAGAATTTATAAATACGTTATAGGCATAGCATTAAAACAGAAAAAAACACGGTGAATTGTAAAAATATAAACATCAATTAACACATCAACTTAGCAAAGTAGGCACGTAAACAACGCATAAAACGCGTAAAAGAAATGGCCTGAGGTTACCTGCATTTGTCCTCAGAAGCATTGTTGTATCTGTAAGATATGAAATCGGAGCTTATGTATGTCATCTGCAAATACAAAAAAAATAGGCTTAATTGCCTGTACCGGCCTTGTCGCAGGTAACATGATGGGAAGCGGTATTGCGCTTTTACCGTCAAGTCTTGCTTCTTACGGCTCGATTACCATTTACAGCTGGGCTATTTCACTGGTTGGCGCACTGGCGCTGGCTTACGTTTATGCGCGAATGGCAACCGTAAACCCACAATCAGGTGGCCCAGTGGCTTATGCCGGTGAGGTTTCACCTATCTTTGGTTTCCAAACCGGTGTGTTGTATTACCATGCAAATTGGATTGGTAATCTTGCCATTGCCATTACTGCTGTATCCTACCTCTCCACTTTCTTCCCGATTCTCAATGAACATATTCCTGCGGCTATCGCCTCGATTGCCATTGTGTGGTTTTTCACCTTTGTTAACCTGCTCGGCGGTGGTTTTGTCAGCCGCTTAACCACTATTGGGGTTGTGTTGGTACTGATCCCCGTTGTGGGTACTGCGCTGTTTGGCTGGTTCTGGTTTGACTCAGCCACATACGCCACAAGTTGGAACGTATCTGCAAAATCAGACTCAACCGCCATTACCCAAGCCGTTATCCTCTGCTTATGGTCATTTATCGGCGTGGAGTCAGCTTCTGTCAGTACCGGTTTGGTGGATAACCCAAAACGTACAGTCCCAATGGCGACAATGCTGGGTACAGCCCTTGCCGGTATTATCTACATTGCCGCCACACAAGCTATCAGCGGCATGTTTCCGGCCAGTGAACTGGCAAAATCAGGTGCCCCTTTTGGTATGGCCGCATCATTAATGGTCGGTAGTTGGGCAAACTCAGTGGTCTCGTTATTTACCGCATTGGCCTGCTTAACTTCACTCGGCTCTTGGATGATGCTAGTTGGTCAGGCCGGTGCACGTGCAGCGAGTGATGGCAACTTTCCTGCGGTATATGGCGAAATGTCAGCCTCTGGCATTCCACGTAAAGGGCTGATTCTTGCTTCAATTAAAATGACCGTCCTGATGATTATGGTAGCGTTCTTAGGCTCTCAAGGGGGCAGTGCCGCCAGCTTATTTACCCAAATTACCAGTATTGCCGTGCTGTTAACCATGCTGCCTTACTTCTACTCCTGCATTAACTTAATTCGTATGGAAGGTGCTAACGCTAAAAATATGCTAAGTATGCTGGCAGGAATATTAGGCAGTGCCTTCTGCTTTGTTGCTCTAGCAGGCGCAGAACAAGCCCCACTAGCCGGTACATTTATTGTTTCCCTGATTATATTAATATTCTATACCCGAAAAATCGCAAAACGTGGTGCAGCAGGGCAAACACAGTCTTAATTACCGCTTATCTGATGATATTTAGATAATTAAATAATGAACACCAAGGAGCTGCAATGAACATCGTTGCCATTTTAAGTAATGTAGATGCTTATTTTAAAGAAGCCCCGCTGCAAGAGCTCGATATTGCGCTACAAAAGCTCGGGTTTCATGTTATTTACCCATCCGATGCGGCAGATTTATTAAAGGTTATTGAAAATAACCCCCGTGTTTGTGCAGTAGTGTTTGACTGGGATAAATACGGGCTTGATCTGTGCAAAGACATCAGTGCACTGAATGAAAACTTGCCACTGCATGCGTTCGCTAATAATAACTCAGTGTTAGATATTAAATTAGGCCATCTGCGTTTAAATCTAAACTTCTTTGAATATCATCTTGATATTGCAAATGATATTGCAATGAAAATAGAGCAAAAACGCGATGAATACGTTGACCGTATATTACCGCCGCTCACTAAAGCACTCTTCAAATATGTTAAAGATGGTAAGTACACGTTCTGTACCCCTGGTCACATGGGCGGAACGGCGTATCTGAAAAGCCCTGTCGGCAGCATTTTTTACGACTTTTACGGTGCAAACACACTGAAATCTGATATTTCGATTTCAGTATCAGAGCTCGGATCACTGCTCGATCACTCCGGCCCACACAAAGAGGCAGAAGAGTACATTGCCCGCGTATTTAACGCTGATGCCAGTTATATCGTCACCAATGGTACATCAACAGCCAACAAAATTGTGGGTATGTTCTCAGCCCCTTCTGGTAGCACCGTGTTGATTGACCGTAACTGCCATAAATCATTAACCCATTTGATGATGATGAGCAATGTCACCCCACTCTATTTTCGCCCGACACGTAATGCCTACGGTATTTTAGGCGGCATTCCACAGAGTGAATTCAGACGTGATGTGATTGAAGCTAAAGTCAAAGCAACGCCAAATGCCGCTTGGCCTATCTACGCGGTGGTCACCAACAGTACCTATGATGGTTTGCTATACAACACCGGTTTTATCAAAGATACCCTTGATACCAAATTCATTCACTTTGACAGTGCATGGGTGCCCTACACTAACTTCCACCCTATTTACAAAGGTAAATACGGTATGAGTGGTGGCGGTGTCACCGGTAAAGTGATTTATGAAACACAATCAACCCACAAACTGCTGGCTGCATTCTCACAAGCCTCAATGATTCATGTGAAAGGTGAAATTGATAAAGAGATTTTCAGTGAAGCCTACATGATGCATACATCAACATCACCACTGTATGCCATTGTTGCATCAACCGAAACGGCAGCGGCAATGATGAAAGGCAACACCGGCCGCTTGCTGATTGACTCTTCCGTTCAGCGCGCCGTACGTTTTCGTAAAGAGATCAAAAAATTGCGGGCAGAGTCAGACAGCTGGTTCTTTGATGTCTGGCAACCCGATGATATTCAAGATGCAGAGTGTTGGAATCTCAGCCCGAATGAGAAATGGCACGGGTTTAAAGATATCGATGCCGATCATATGTATCTCGACCCGATTAAAGTCACTATTTTGACCCCTGGTCTGGATAAAGATGGCAATTTGGAAGAGAGCGGAATACCGGCAGCTCTTGTTTCTAAATTCCTCGATGAGCAAGGTATTATTGTCGAGAAAACAGGCCCGTATAATATGCTGTTCCTGTTCAGTATCGGCATCGATAAACCCAAAGCGATGCAACTGCTGCGCGGACTGACTGACTTCAAGCGTGGTTATGATCTGAATTTAAAGGTGAAAAACCTGTTGCCTTCGCTGTATGCTGCTGACCCGCAATTTTACAACGATATGCGGATTCAAGAGCTAGCTCAAGGCATCCATAAACTGACCATTAAACATGATTTACCGAAAATCATGTTCCACGCCTTTGAAGTCTTACCACAAATGATTGTGCCGCCTTATCAGGCATTCCAAGAAGTATTACAAGGCAATACCGAAGAAGTTGCTCTAGAAGATATGGTTGGAAAAATTAACGCCAACATGATCCTACCGTACCCTCCGGGTGTTCCTCTGATTATGCCGGGGGAAATGGTGACAGAAGAGAGTAAACCAGTACTGGAGTTTTTGAAAATGCTGGTTGAAATCGGGCGACACTATCCGGGTT
>CAMTGL010000187.1 GCA_947071955.1 uncultured Plesiomonas sp. | reverse complement strand
GCGGTATCAACCGGTACTAATGCTGGAGTAAATTCACAACTGCGTGGGCCAGTTGAGATATTTACCCAACCTACTTTACCCGTTGGTGAAACCAAACCGTTCACGACGGTTTGTGACTGACGCAGCAGTGCACGGCTAGTTGCCACCCCCGTAAACACTTGATTAACGTGCTGCGGCTGTAAAATGCCCGCCAGCTCTGACACCATTGCCGATTGCTTTGGATCACCAGCGCCTAAACCAATGGAGAGTGCATTATTGATCAATCCGGCATAGTCACGCATATCGGCTACCGCACTATCAATATCGGCATAATTTTTCGAGAGTACGCCGACTAACACATGCCCTTGCGCGGCCTGATAGACCTCTTGGGCATTTTGCTTTGATCCGGCCAGTACATTTAGGCATACACGGTTACGGTAAAAATTCGGGGTGAGTTGCATGCTTTATGCTCCTTGTACTGACAAAAGGATCTGCTGAATAACAGCAAAAATTTGCGCAAGTTCAGATTGCTGTACGCTGCGCACATCCATTTCAATTTTGTTTTCGTTCATGCGGTACGCACGGCAGTAAATGGCTGGGGTGTGTTGCTGCATGCGGCTGACAATATCAGGTGTGCTGATGCCCGTGAGTGCAGGATCAAAGCCAATCTCGGTACGGGCGATATCACGCCCTGCGCTATCCCATACCGGTTTGGCACACACGCCCGTCAGGGTGTTAAGCTGAGTGATAAAATCAGCCATTTTTTCCAGCATCTGCTGTCCGCTCTCTTTCTCGCGCTGCAAATACTCTTCAATCGCTAAAGTCAGGCCAAGAACGCCCTCTTTTCCCACTTTCATGGCTCTGCCAATACCGGCTGACTGCTGTTTAACCCAGTTGATATACTGTTTCTTTCCCAACACTAAACCGCTTGTCGGGCCTTCAATGGCTTTTGCTCCACTGTAAATGACCAGATCTGCCCCTAACTGATAGTACAGTTGCAAATCTTCTTCTGCGGCAGCATCAACAATCAGTGGAAGATTATGCTGACGAGCGACACTGACAGCCTGCTCTACCGACAGAATACTTTTTTGCACACAGTGGTGTGATTTGATGTACACAATCGCGGCGGTATTCGGCGTAATGGCAGCAGCAAGCTGCTCTGCCGAACACTCATTGGCATAACCGGCTTCAACAATTCGCCCGCCCCCCAACGTGATCATAGTGCCTACCGGCGCGCCAAAATTGACGTTATGCCCTTTTGGTAGCACGATATCACTTGGCACAGGGTGGCTGTGCGCATGCAGATTCTCCAACCGGTAGCGATCACCACGCACAATCATCGCGGCAACAGATTGCGCTAATCCGGCCGAGGCACACGAGACCACAACGGCATCTTCTACCTTCAGCATATCCGCAATGTAAGCACCGGTTTTATCCACCAGATCTTTAATCTCAAAGTAGTGGTTTAAACCAAAATCAACGCGTTGGGCTACCGTGGCTGATGGGGTTGATACACCGAGTGCGGTCATTCTGCCGGAAGCATTGATCACCGGTTTAACGTTATATTGGTTATAAACAGAAGACATCGTGTGCTTCTCCTTCTTCGGTTATAAATATTTCACCTGCGCGAACAGCCGCTACTGGGGCAATGCGGACTGCGCCAAGCTTCTGCTGTTGTTCTGCATCCACAAAAAATGAGGGCTGTTCGAGCAGTTCAAATAGGGTTAGGTCAGCATCAAATCCCACTTTTAGTGCCCCTTTCTGGTCAAAATGCAACACACCTGCTGCATGCTCGGTGACACAAGCAATCACCTGCGGCAGGGTAAGCCCAATGGCTAAGAATTTTGACAGGATATGTGCCAGCCCAAAGACCGGCCCCTGAATGCGGTTGCGGCAGTAAATATCAGAGCTGATGGTGTGGGGAAGTATGCCCTGCGCGATGGCTTGTTCAGCAACGGCAAAACTGAAACTAGCACTGCCATGCCCAACATCAAGGTGCACGCCGCGCTCCAGTGCTTGCTGTACAGAGGATTTCAACTGCCCCTGCGTATTTAGAATACGGTTTGGTTTTCCGTTGTAGCAGTGGGTAATAATATCGCCTTTATCTAGTAAGTCAGCGATATCATCCAGCGTAGGCGGGTTATTGCCGACATGCACCATCAGTGGTAAATGCGGGTGTTGCCGTTGGATTTTTTTTGCCATGAGCAAGGGAGTAATGCCGTTATGCTCAACCACACTGCTGCTCATACGGGCTTTTAATCCCACAATAAAATCAGGGTTTTGAGTGATAGCTGAATGCGCGGCTTGTTCATTGATATCATCGAGTTGGGCCAGCTCATTTTGCCGCAGCAAGCCAATACGAGAGACATTCAGTAAGGCTTTAACCTCGGTTTTGGCCTGCCGAGTCAGACGGTAAAAGTCATCAATATCATCTGCGCCAGCACTACCAGCATCAACAACGGTGGTCACACCGCAGGCGATGCCTACTTTATCGGGCTCGTCATTATAAATCGGAGAGTGTGGATAACAGTGAACATGCAGATCTATCCAGCCGGCGCTCACGTAAACTTGGCCTTGCAGATCATGCTCAACCTGTGCACTGGCCGTTGATGGAACAGTACCGACAAGGGCAATTTTTCCTGCTTGAACGGCAATATCCAGTAATTGCCCGTCAACCGAGCGGCCACGGCGAAGAATTAAATCATAGCTATTCACAATGCTCACCTTTCCCTTGTGCGCTGTTTATCTGCTAAAAACAGCGCCTGATATTAATAACAGCCGGTTAAGTTGTGTCTACTACAGTGATACAGGAAAGAAAGCACCGAGTAACATTGCACCTAAAATAGCACCACCGGTAATAGGTTTATTCCAGACATAAAATCCCAGTGCACCTAATAATGAGCCGATACCAATCGGAATTGAGGCGGTCATGGCTGACAGGATAATCAAAGGGCCAAGAAAACGGCCTGAAGAGTTACCTGCGCCCATCATGACATCCGCACCATAAGTTGAGTTGCTTTGATTGATGGTAAATTTACGGGTGGTGGTGATAATAAGCCCGACTGCAACGCCCAGTGCAAAACCGGTAACCAGTGATGCAGCAAAGTTTTCAACCGGAAAAACAATACCTGCACCCAGCAATAATGCGGGAACACCCAAGCCAATACCGGTTTGAATCGCCCCACCGATATCAAGAATACCGACTAATGAGCCTTCAATAATACGCGCAAAGAGAAAACTGGCACCAAATGCGGCAACTGCACCATAAACACCGGTATCCATACCTGCACGCAGCATAGAAACAAATGCGACTTCGTTAAATGCGCCCATACCGTAGACATAATACATATGTGTTCCGGCAAAAACGCCTGATGATAATAATCCAACAAAAATAGGGAATGACCAGTCTGCGTACCAGAAATTATTTTTTATACTCTCATCCATAATAGTTTCCTACTTAATTACTGCACCTGTTTTTGAGTGATGTGCGCATTGCTCAATTCAATATCTCGCCTGACGGTTTATTTACCACTAATGCTAAGATGAAGTTGATCAAGCCACATTGGAATATCAAGCTGGAAAGAGCTGAGTAATTGCATATCAAATCCACGGAAGAAAGCACTTAAGGCAAACAGAACAATAACGGCAGTCAACATGCTTTTTGTGATTTTATTCCAGCCAGCCTCTTCAACGCCTTTACCAATGAGAATACCCAACACCAAGCCCGGTACGGCGTTACCCATAATCAGTTGTGCTAAGCCACCAAAAATAGTCGCCCAAAAACCAGAGCGTTTTCCTGCTTCAATCGCGGCCAACCAGAAAATAACGGGCATCACGGTATTCACTAGCAAATTAGCCGCCGGCACTAATACTTTAACGGCAGTAACTTGCAGTGAAGCCGGTACAGCTGATGCTGTTGAATTTAAAAAGGCCACAACAATTGCACCAATAATACCGCAAGCAATGGCCATTTTTTTCGGATCATGCAATGTGGTAGCTACATTACGATCTTTAATTAACAGCGCAGAAACACCCCAATGCGGAATAATACGGTGGTCAACATCTTGGGTAAAAGCACCGGCAGCTACAGTAGATGCCCATGCATTAAAGAAAAAACCCAAACCAAAAGAGAAGTGTGATGCAGGATCGCCTTCACACGAATTTAATTCACCTAAGGTTCTGAATGCGCCCATACCCTGAACGGTTGGAGCATGAAACATTCGCGCTGCACCGGCACCTAATCCAACCCCGACCAGGCCGCCAATAATTAGCGATTTAAGCAATATAGCTAAGAAC
>CAMTGL010000186.1 GCA_947071955.1 uncultured Plesiomonas sp. | reverse complement strand
GTATTCAGTTGGCCCGGCATTGGCCGCTGGCTGATTCAGGCACTCAATCAGCATGATTACACTGCCATCTCAGCCGGCGTTGTGGTGGTCGGTAGCTCGGTTATTTTACTCAGCGTGTTGGCTGAATTATTTGGCGCAGCGGTCAATCCGTTAGTCCGTAAAGAATGGTACGAGGTTCGCTGAGATGTCAAACCGCTTACACATGCCAACCCGACTTGCACACACATGGAGCTTGTTCCGCAAAGACTCCCTCTCGGCAATCGGGTTTTATGGCTTACTGATTTTGCTGCTACTCACCGTGTTTGGTCAGCATATCGCCCCTTTTTCTGCCAACTTTCAGTTTATCGATAAAGAGCTGATGCCACCTTCATGGTCGAGCAGCGGGAAAATAGAGTTCTTTTTTGGTACTGACGATCTGGGGCGCGATATTTTCAGCCGCTTACTATGCGGAGCGCGGCTCACCTTTGGCAGCGCACTGTTAGTCGTCTGCTCGGCCTCTGTAGTGGGTGTTGCTATTGGTATTTTGGCGGGAATGTCAAAAGGATTAAAGTCATCCATTCTTAACCACACCCTTGATGCCATTTTGTCGATCCCCACCCTGCTGCTCGCCATCATCGTGGTTGCATTGACCGGTGCCGGATTACTCAACGCCATGTTTGCTGTCTGGCTTGCCTTAGTGCCGCGTTTTGTGCGAGCAGTCTATACCGCTGTGCATGATGAAATGGAAAAAGATCACATCACCGCCATCCGATTAGACGGTGCATCTAACGGCTATATTTTACGCTATGCGGTACTGCCCAATATTCTTGCCATTTTGGTAATGGAATTTACCCGCGGGTTCTCTGTTGCACTGCTCGATATCGCCGCACTAGGGTTCTTAGATCTCGGCGCGCAACGTCCAAGCCCTGAATGGGGAGCAATGCTCGGTGAAGCACTCAGCCTGCTCTACATCGCCCCATGGACAGTTACTCTTCCAGGTCTGGCAATTTTAATCAGTGTAATCATCGTAAACCTTGCCGGCGATGGCCTGCACCGTGCTATCAATGCAGGAACAGAATAATGCCACTTCTTGATATTCGTAACCTGACCATTGAAATCATGACCCCTGCCGGCCCGGTTAAAGCCGTTGATCGCGTCAGTTTGACACTGGTTGAAGGGGAGATCCGCGGTCTGGTCGGTGAGTCTGGTTCAGGCAAAAGCCTTGTCGCTAAAGCCATTTGTGGGATCAGTAAAGACAACTGGAAAATCACTGCCGATCGCTTTCGTTTTAATGATGTGGATATTCTTCGTTTAAGCAACAAAGCCCGTCGGCGCTGGGTTGGCAAACATATCTCCATGATCTTTCAAGAGCCACAGTCGTGTCTTGACCCGTCAGAACGGGTTGGCCGCCAACTCCAAGAAGCCATTCCCGGTTGGACATTTAAAGGGCACTGGTGGAAACGCTGGAACTGGCGCTATAAACAGGCTAAAGCCTTACTGCATAAAGTCGGGATCAAAGATCACCGTGAAATTATGCGCAGCTACCCGTACGAGCTGACCGAAGGTGAGTGCCAAAAAGTGATGATCGCCATGGCCATTGCCAATCAACCAAAATTGCTGATTGCTGATGAACCGACCAATGCGATGGAACCGACCACCCGCGCACAGATCTTTCGTCTGCTTGATCGCATGAATCAGCTGAACGACACCACCATCTTGCTGGTCAGCCATGACCTGCTCAGTATCACGCAGGCCGCCAACAAGCTGACCGTGATGTACTGCGGCCAGACCATTGAATCAGGTACCTGTGAGCAGATCCTCGATACTCCGCATCATCCGTATACGCTGGCTCTGCTGCGTGCAATGCCTGATTTTCGTGAGCCATTGCCGCACAAAAGCCGCCTCAGTGCACTACCGGGCGCAATCCCTCCGCTGCAACATCTGCCGATTGGTTGCCGCTTAGGGCCGCGTTGCCCACATGCACAAAAAAAATGCATTGAAACTCCTACGCTGCGCAAAATTAAAACCCATTCCTTTGCCTGCCATTTTCCACTCAATATCGAGGAAGGCCAACTGTGAGTGCGTTATTAGAAGTTAACGGCCTGAGTAAAACCTTCCGTTACCATATCGGGCTGTTTCGCCGCCATATTGTTGATGCGGTAAAACCGGTCGAATTCACGCTGGATGAAGGCCAAACATTGGCCATTATCGGTGAAAACGGTTCGGGGAAATCCACTCTGGCAAAACTGATTGCCGGCATGGTTGAGCCGACACAAGGGGAGATCCACGTTCAAGGTGAGCGTCTGTGGTACGGTGACTATCGTCACCGCTGCAAGCTTATCCGCATGATCTTCCAAGATCCGAACACCTCGTTAAACCCCAAAATGCAAATCGGGCAAATTCTTGACGGGCCGCTAAAACTCAATACCAGCCTCACCCCGCAAGAACGCGAGGCTCGGATTACTGCCACACTGCGCAAAGTGGGTCTGCTACCTGACCATGCTGGCTTTTATCCGCAAATGCTGGCAACGGGTCAAAAACAGCGTGTCTCACTGGCACGTTGTCTGATACTTGAACCAAAAATTATTGTTGCCGATGAAGCACTAACCCACCTTGATATGTCAATGCGCTCACAAATTCTCAACTTAATGTTGGAATTACAAGAATCACTCGGTATCTCATATATTTATGTCAGTCAGCATATGGGGGTGATCAAACACATCAGCGATAAAGTGCTGGTTATGCAGCAGGGGCAGGTTGTTGAGCGTGGTGATACCCAGAGCGTGTTTTGTGATCCACAGCATGACCTAACTCGTCGTTTGATTGAGAGCCACTTTGGTGAAACACTCACCCCAGCGGCATGGCAGCAGCCTGTCACACTGTAAACATATTTTTTTCATCGCATTTACAGCGGTTGTTGCACCACTAAACACCAATACCCCGTGTATATTCGGGTGCTGATTTAGCGCCCGAGATACCAGATATCAGAACCCCACTGCTCGGATGAGCATGCAGAGGCCTCGACCGACACGCCGAACATGGTAGAATCAGGCCGTTTATTATTTTATACAATGTGCATATACAGCAGATTGTCACAATTAGGGTAACTTGTTATGGGTTTTTTGACCGGTAAACGTATTCTTATTGCGGGCGTAGCAAGCACCCGTTCGATTGCTTATGGTATTGCAGCCGCAATGCACCGCGAAGGCGCTGAACTGGCTTTTACTTACCAAAATGATAAGTTGAAATCACGCGTTGAAGCGATTGCTGCAGAGTGTGGTTCATCCATTATTCTGCCGTGCGATGTTGCTGATGATGCCAGCATTGAAGGTCTGTTCACCGAACTCTCTTCAGTATGGCCAAAGTTTGATGGCTTTGTTCACTCTATTGCCTATGCACCGGGCGATCAGCTCGATGGCGACTATGTAGATGCCGTTACCCGTGATGGCTTTCGTATCGCGCACGACATCAGCTCTTACAGCTTTGCGGCAATGGCCAAAGCATCACGCAGCATGCTAAACCCAGGCGCAGGCTTGGTTACCCTCTCCTATCTGGGCGCAGAGCGTGCTATTCCAAACTACAACGTGATGGGCCTGGCGAAAGCATCGCTAGAAGCTAACGTACGTTACATGGCCAATGCCATGGGTGCACAAGGTGTTCGCGTTAACGGTATCTCTGCCGGCCCTATTCGTACACTGGCTGCCGCCGGTATCAAAAACTTCAAAAAAATGCTGTCTCATTGTGAAGCCGTTACCCCAATTCGCCGCACAGTGACCATTGAAGATGTGGGTAATTCTGCTGCATTTTTATGCTCTGATTTAGCAGCAGGCATCTCAGGTGAAATTCTTCACGTTGATGGTGGCTTTAATATTGCCGCGATGAACGAGCTGGAAGTGAACGAATAAATCTGCCTGCGCTGTACCCTTATCGGGGATACCACCGCATTTCATAATCCGCTTCGGCGGATTTTTTTATTCTTACCGCGCATCTCTGTGGAAAATAAAAAACAGAAAACGGAAACCGGATCACAGCTTACTGACTGAACACAATGTAACCCCCGAACAAGCATTTCGTCTCTTTCCTGCCCGCTTATAATCCCCAGAGGATACCCCGCAACCACGTAAGACTGCTTCGCAGTGGTATCACAAAACCAAGCTATACACCCGACACAACAAAAGGAAATATCCCCAATGCGCCCCTATTCAGCTCACTCTACTTCCCTTTGTATGCGCATAATACTCCCCTTGTTGAGCCTCTGGGCACTCTGCAATAGCCCGATAGCGCAAGCCCGTACCGAGCAAGAGCGAAGCCAACAAGCGGCTGAAATTGCCCGCCAGTTAC
>CAMTGL010000185.1 GCA_947071955.1 uncultured Plesiomonas sp. | reverse complement strand
ACCCCGTACTGCATCAAGCTGATTGAAGGGCGGCAACAGTTGTAGCTCACCGATACCATCCTCAACCAGACCCGGCTGGCGCGGAACAGCAAACTTCTCTTTATAAGGTGAATGAATCACACCAACGGGCGTCATCGCCACAGTTTCTCGCGGGGTATCCAACGGCATCACCTTCTTTTATTTAGCGAGTGGGTATTAAGGGGCAACAATAATAGCTGACCCTTGGCAAAGTGCCACCTGCTTACAACCGGGTACATTATCTAAAATCAGGCATTGATTCAGCAAAAGTGCATTGCCGCCCATCTCCTGAACATGGCGTTGCGCAGCGTTACGCGCCTCCTGAATACTGGCCGGTTTCTCATTACTGTTGGCCTGACAAACTTCACCCTGAACGCGGCCAATATTGCGATAATCAACATTGTTCAATTGATCGGTTTTTTCATACACCGCAACAGTGCTTGGTGCAAAGTAAGTTTTGACATTTTGGGGATTAAGATTGCTGTCTACACTGTAGTGAGTTGCACATCCACCCAATAATAATGCGGCTGAAACCAGAATGATCTTTTGCATTGCACTGTATCCATACATGAAAAATAAAGGGCTGCTATCCAGACACGCACATTGGCTGAATATTGCTAAAGGTACGGCTAGACGCTTTTTATGTATCAGTGATAGTAAAACAAAAGAGCACCCGAGGGGTGCTCTTGAAGAAAAAATAATCATATCAGGGAAGAAGAGAGAAAAGGGGGGAGTATTACCAGCCTTTCACTACACCGCCTTTAAATACCTGATTGGCAGCCTGATACACCTCTTCGGTCTGGAAGGCTTTGACGAAGTTCTTCACTTTCTCTTCATCTTTATTATTGTCGCGTGCCACAATCAGGTTCACATACGGAGACGCTTTATCCTCAACAAACAAACCATCTTTCGGCGGTGTCAGCCCAATCTGGCTGGCATAAGTGGTGTTGATAATCGCCAAATCAACATCATCAAGCGAGCGCGGTAACTGCGGGGCTTCCAGTTCGATTAATTTTAATTTTTTCGGGTTAGCAACAATATCCAATACCGTTGCATTCAGGCCGCTGCCCTCTTTGAGCGTTAGCAAGCCCTGTGCTTGTAACAGCAGTAAAGAGCGGCCAAGGTTGGTGGGATCATTAGGTAATGAGACCGCCGCCCCCTCTTTCAACTCAGACAGCGCCTTGATTTTTTTCGAATAACCAGCAATTGGGTAGACAAACGAATTACCGACAACGGTTAGCTTATACCCACGATCAGCAATTTGCTGATCAAGATACGGCTTGTGCTGGAACGCATTCAGATCTAATGAACCATCCGCCAGCGCCGCATTTGGCGTGATATAATCGCTAAAACTTACCAATTCCACATCTAAACCGTATTGCTCTTTGGCGACTTTTTTCACCACCTCAGCCACTTGCTCTTCCGCACCGGAAATTACGCCCACTTTAATCTTATTTTGCGCATCATCCTGACCACAACCGGTCAGCAATAAAGAGCTTGCCAATGCACTTACCAGAGCCAGTGTTTTAAATTGTAATGCCATCGTATTTACCATCCTTGTTTATTACGGTGCGTGAACACCAATCACAAATCATATTGTTGTAAAACAGCGGTGCAATGAAACCGTTTAGAAACCGCTTAAACTGTACATGTGGGGAAACCGGTTACTTATGGTCGGTTGCCTTTACCCAGCGCTCACCCACACTTTGAATCAACTGTACTAATACCACTAAAATAGCAATGACAACCAGCATTACCGTACCGTCAAAACGTTGATAACCATAACGAATACCCACATCACCTAAACCACCGCCACCCACAGCACCGGCCATCGCCGAATAGCTGACCAAGGTCACTAACGTAATAGTAATACTGTTAATGATCCCCGGCAGCGCCTCAGGCAGCATCACCTTAGTGATAATCTGCATTGGGGTTGCACCCATTGCTCTTGCCGCCTCAATCAAACCGGCAGGCACTTCCATTAATGCCCCTTCAATTAAACGGGCAATAAATGGAGTCGCGCCAATGGCCAATGGCACTACCGCTGCCGCCGTACCAATAGACGTACCAACCAGCAAACGGGTTAACGGAATAATAGAAACAATCAAAATAATAAAAGGGATAGAGCGCCCGATATTAATCACCGCACCTAACACTTTATTTAGCGGCGCATTTGCCTTAATTTGTCCAGGTTTGGTAATAAACAGGATCACTCCCAGTGGGATCCCCAGTGCAAAACCAATAACCCCTGAAGCCAGCACCATCATCAGTGTTTCGCCCAATGCCTTAAACAGCAGCTCAATCATTGCTTGCGACATAGCCTAACACCTCCACCTTGACATGCTGCTTATGCAGATAATCCATCGCCTGCGCACAACGCGCCTCATCACCAAACAACTCTGCCAGCATCACCCCGAATTTAATTCCGCCGGCGTAATCCATCTGCGCGCTTAAAATATTGCAATCAATATTAAATTCCCGCGCCACTTTTGACAGCAGCGGTGCATCAACAGATTGTCCGGTAAACTCCAAACGGATCAACGGGAAATGCAATGGCTGCGGTGTTGTCACCAACCTTGCGGCATAATCTTCAGGAATACTTAAATCAAGCGTTGAGCGAATAAACTGCTGTGCTAGCGGCGTTTTCGGGTGTGCAAAAACCTCACCCACCGAACCTTGCTCAATCAGCTGACCTGCGCTGATGACCGCAACTTGATCACAAATTCGCTTTACCACATCCATTTCATGGGTGATCAGTAAAATCGTCAGCCCCAAACGGCGGTTAATATCCTTCAACAGCGTTAAAATAGACCGCGTTGTTGCCGGATCAAGAGCACTGGTGGCCTCATCACACAACAATACCTTCGGATTACAGGCCAGCGCACGGGCAATCGCCACTCGCTGTTTTTGCCCGCCGGAAAGATTTGCCGGAAACACCGTCTTCTTATCTGTCAGGCCAACTAGCGCCAGCAACTCATCCACTCGCGTGGCAATCGCCTCTTTATTTAAGCCTTGTAACTCCAAAGCAAAAGCCACATTGCCAAACACTGTGCGTGAAGAGAGCAGATTAAAGTGCTGGAAAATCATTCCGATATTACGTCTTGCACGCTCGAGTGCCGGTTCATCCAGCACCATCATATCCTGCCCATCAACAAATACCTCACCTGAAGAGGGGCGCTCAAGTAGATTCACACAGCGAATCAGCGTACTTTTCCCTGCTCCCGATGCACCTATCACGCCAAAAATCTGGCCAGCCGGAACATGCAAACTCACCTCTGAAAGCGCACTGATACTTCGCCCTTCCGTGTGAAATATTTTACTGATGTGATTAAGCCTAATCATGGTACGTCATGCTCTCCATGCTGAAACAGATGCTTACTTCTATCGCACAAAAACAGATCCTAAACAATATATAGGGATAGACAGCAGAGCGAATACACAGATGCTAAGATGTCTGGATGGCTATAGTCAACAGTTTTTACGTCTAGACGGCTAAAAGAAAGAGAGATAAACCCGTATATCCCCACATTTATCCTCAAAAACGCCTCTCGTCTTACATTATAAGAACAGGCAGGCGATAATCAGCACATACTTGATACCGTAAATCCAGACCCGCCGGAGATCTTCACATGGCAACCTCAGCACTATTTATTGATCGTGACGGTACACTGAACATTGATCATGGCTACGTACATGAAAGTGATAACTTTGAATTCATCAAAGGCGCGATTGACGCTTGTCGCCAAATTAAAGAGATGGGGCTGGCACTGGTCTTAGTCACCAACCAATCTGGCATTGCCCGAGATTTGTTTACCGAAGCCCAGTTTACCCACTTAACTGAGTGGATGGATTGGTCACTGGCTGACAGAGGCGTTGACCTTGATGGTATCTACTACTGTCCGCATCATGCAGAGCACGGTAAGGGTGAATACAAAATTGACTGTGAATGCCGCAAACCGAAGCCGGGCATGTTTCTTGAAGCACAAGCAGAACTAGATCTTGATATGGCCTCCTCTTATATGGTTGGTGATAAACTTGAAGACATGCAAGCGGCGCAAGCGGCTGGCATTGGCACCAAGATTCTGGTTCGCAGTGGAAAACCCCTCACCGCAGAAGCCGAAGCCCTAGCAGATTACGTCCTCGATAGCCTTGCTGATGTACCCGCACTGCTTAAAAAACGTATAAAATAAACAAAAAGAGTAAAAAATGAGCAAGCAAAAGATTTATTAACTTTTTTGCTTGCCTCTTTGTAAATACTCCCTATAATGCGACCCCACTGACACGGCAACCGTGATGCAAATCACTGAAAGCTAAGCAGTAAAGAATAAAACGCTTTTAAGGGATG
>CAMTGL010000184.1 GCA_947071955.1 uncultured Plesiomonas sp. | reverse complement strand
GATCTTACCGGGCAATGATTTTGCAGAATCAGACCCTGAAGAGATCCGCGATAATCTTGAGCATCAGGTTGATTTAATTATCAATGGGGGTTATTTGGGGCAACAGCCGACAACCGTGATTGATCTGACCGAAGACTCACCGGTCATCGTGCGTGAAGGTTCAGCCGACAGTACACCATTTCAGTGATTGTTAACGATTGATCGTTGATTGATTGCTGGCATGCGCTGCATCGGGTATGATGCTGCCCCATTTTCTGCCCTTTATGTACCCGTTATGCCTTTAATAATCGGTGTATCTGGCAGAACCGAATTACTCCGTCATACTGGCAATACATCACTGCGTTGTACACCGTACACCGCAGTGATCATGTACAGATAAACGTGTGTGCATAAGCCTGAACAGAAGACAGAAATGCTGTTGAACTCAGGCTGCCAGTAACGGTAGACACAGTGAACGACGCCTGTGAAGGCGACAATAAAGAGGTTGGCTCCTATGAGCGAAAAACTGCAAAAAGTATTGGCCCGCGCTGGCCACGGTTCACGCCGTGAAATAGAAGCCATCATCGGACAGGGCCGTGTCAGTATCGACGGTAAAATTGCGACACTTGGTGATCGTGTTGAGCCAAGTCAATCACTGAAAGTGCGTATCGACGGGCATCTGGTATCGATTAAAGAAAAAGATGACGTTATCTGCCGTGTACTGGCGTATTACAAGCCAGAAGGTGAGTTGTGTACCCGTAAAGATCCCGATGGCCGCCCGACAGTCTTTGATCGTCTGCCGCGTATGCAGGGTGCCCGCTGGATTGCCGTAGGCCGTCTGGACGTGAACACCTCGGGTTTGATGCTGTTCACCACTGACGGTGAGCTGGCCAACCGCCTGATGCACCCAAGTCAGGAAGTTGAGCGTGAGTACTCAGTGCGTGTTTTTGGTGCCGTTGATGATCCTATGCTGCAACGCCTGCGTTTAGGTGTGCAACTGGAAGATGGTCCGGCATCGTTTAAAACCATCAAATTCCAAGGCGGAGAGGGCATTAACCAGTGGTTTAATGTCACACTGACTGAAGGCCGTAACCGTGAAGTGCGCCGTTTGTGGGAATCACAAGGCGTGCAGGTGAGCCGTCTGATCCGTGTGCGTTACGGTGATATCAAGCTGCCAAAACTGGTTCCACGTGGCGGCTGGTCTGAGCTTGAGCTCAAAGATGTAAACTACTTGCGCGAACTGGTTGGCCTCAATGCTGAAACCCAGTCTAAAGTAGCGGTAGAGCATCAGCGCCGTCAGCGTAATCCAAATCAGATCCGCCGTGCGGTACGCCGCCATGCACAGCAACAGCAGCAACAAAAGCAGCGTCGCCCGCGCCGTCCGGCGTAAGTGATGTTAAAGCCCTGTAGCGTGATGCGTAGGGCTTGTATTATCCCTATGCGGTAACATCTGCATTTGTGATAAACCAAAACACAATAGACAGATTCATAATAAAAAAGCCTGCAATCTTGTTAAGAGATGCAGGCTTTTTTTTCGATATTTTCAGCCGTACTATGATAAATAGAGGTATCACAAAAACGGATATTACCCCGAGCGGCTATACATTAGCGTGCAGCACCTGGTAATCGGTTTGGCTGTGCATCAAAGCTCTTTCCGCTTTCATGTTGGCTGTCATCCCCCATTAAGTACAGATACAGCGGCATAATATCGGCAGGGGTTTTTAGCAACTCTGCATTTTCAGCCGGAAACGCACTGGCTCGCATTTTGGTACGTGTACCACCTGGGTTAATGCAGTTAACCCGTACTGCACTGTTTTCCAGCTCATCGGCCAATACCTGCATCATCCCTTCGGTGGCAAATTTTGATACCGCGTAAGCGCCCCAAAATGCTCGACCTTTTTTACCTACGCTTGATGAGGTAAAGATCAGTGATGCCGACGGTGCAAGCTGCAGTAAGGGGAGCAGTGCCTGCGACAGTAAAAACTGCGCATTAACATTCACCTGCATTACTTCCCGCCAGATTTTCTCTTCATATTGCGCCATGGGCGAGAGCACACCCAGAATACCGGCATTCAGCAGCGCACCATCAAGGCGGCCAAACTGTGTCCGAATCACGTCGGCCATATCCTGATAGTGCTGGCGGGTCGCTCCCATCAGATCCAGCGGCATAATCGCAGGCTCTGCGCCACCTTCAGCCACAATCTGATCATAGGTCGCTTCGAGTTTGGGTACGGTTTTTCCCAGTAATATCACGGTTGCGCCATGCCGAGCATAGCTGAGAGCCGCTTCCTTGCCGATACCGTCGCCGGCACCGCTGACCAAAATCACTTTATTTTCTAGCAGATGGTTAGGCGCTTGATATTCCACGTAACACCCTCTTCTCTCAGTAAATTTAATGCATCAACGTGATGGTTTGTCTATTGTACCCAGATTGTATTTTTATCGCGACATTGGGCATTCAGCCTGCTTTTGTTACGATGTAAAAATGACATTTTGAATCTAAGGATTAACCGTGGAATTTTTGTACCAATATGGCGTGTTTTTAGCCAAAGCAGTGACAGTATTTGCCGTAATCGGCGGCTTGCTGGTACTGGTATTCGGCCTGGCACAGCGTAACAAACCGAACAAGCGTGGTGAGTTGCAAATCACCGATTTAGGGCAACAGCATCGTGAATTGGTGGATGAGCTTAAAGAGCTGCGTCTTGATGAGCATGCGCTAAAAATTGCACGTAAAAAACAGAAAAAAGCCGATAAAATAAAGGAAAAAGAGCGCAAGAAAGCAGAGAAAGTGGCCGAAAAAGAGGCAGGAAAAGCCACTAATACTGCTGATGCGAGTATAACGCCGGAAAATACAGATGAATCGGCTGGAAAGCAGCTAAACAGCACACCTGAGCATGCTAAACCTTGTGTCTATGTGCTGAATTTTAAAGGCAGTATGGATGCACATGAAGTTGCTTCACTGCGTGAAGAAGTGACTGCCATACTTGCCATTGCTACTGCAAAAGATGAGGTTCTGCTGCGTTTAGAGAGCCCAGGTGGTGTGGTACATGGTTATGGGCTGGCTTCTTCGCAATTGGCGCGGATCAAGGCAAAGGGGATCAAGCTGACAGTAACAGTGGATAAAGTGGCTGCCAGTGGTGGATATATGATGGCATGTGTGGCAGATCATATTGTTTCTGCCCCATTTGCGATTATCGGTTCAATCGGTGTTGTGGCTCAGATCCCCAATATTCACCGTTTACTCAAAAAGAACGATATTGATATTGAGCTGATGACTGCTGGTGAATATAAACGTACCTTGACGATGCTCGGCGAAAATACCGATAAAGGCCGTGAAAAATTCCGCCAAGATTTAGAGGATACACATCAGCTGTTTAAGAATTTTGTGGCTCAGCATCGCCCTAGTTTAAATATTGATCATGTTGCTACCGGTGAACATTGGTTCGGTGAGCAGGCATTGGCATTGGGGCTGGTTGATGAGATTGCAGCAAGTGACGATATCTTGTTGCGCGAGATGGCTGAAAAAGATGTACTCGAAGTCCGTTACATTTTGCGGAAAAAGCTTACAGATAAATTGGCACATAGCGCAGAAAAAGGGGTAGATCGCCTGCTTATGCGCTGGATCCAGCGGAGTCAGCGCCCGTTGCTGTAACCGCAATCAGGTTATTACCTTATATGTTTGAGTCTATTTTTATTCGATAATTCCTAGAGGCTGTTTATTCAGCCTCTGTTATTTGTGGCCGGTGCGCGGTAAGTTTGCATATGAAGAATTTCTGATTGTGCATGAATGAATAAGAACAGAACGATATAAGGTTATTGTGATGTACTGGATATGGTTAATGCTCTCTTTTCGCGGCCGAATTTCAAGAATGCAATTTGGTTTGGGGTTGGGTTTTTTAGCCGCACTTATCTTGATAAGTCAGGGTCTACTAGGGTTAATCAGCATTGTTTCGGGTGCATTTAGTTTTCATTCGGTATGTATTTTTAATCTGTTGCTCGGTATCTATGCTCTGCTGGCATTGATGGCAAAACGCTTGTCTGATGCTCGTCTGTCTAAAACGCTGCTTTGGGTCAATCTACTTCCTGCTGCGGGAACGGTGCTGCTTTTTGGTGTATTGTTTTTATGTGCGACAGTTACTTCGGTAGATGAAAAACATATGTCTTTGGATACATCATCACTTTCGCACTAGATCTGTTGATATTGCTGCGCTCTGCTTTCGTTTTATTGAAGATAGATGCGATTAGGCGAAAGCAGAGCGGCTGAAAAATTTAGTCAATCAGCTGATACTGCTTTGACAGCGCTTGGGCTAGTAACTTAAACATATTAAAAGTAGCCGTACTCTGACTGGTTGGCAGGCCATTTTCATCAAGGAAATAGTTTCCCCGAAATATTAAAATTCCATTTTTTTGCTCAACAC
>CAMTGL010000183.1 GCA_947071955.1 uncultured Plesiomonas sp. | reverse complement strand
CTGTGACCCCAGCATTATGAGTGCTGTGCTCTAACCAGCTGAGCTACATAGCCATCTCAAATTTCACATCACCTTATCGGCGTTGCGGGGCGCATTATGCGTATCCTAGCGAAAACCGTCAACCCTTTTTTATAACCAACTTTCCAATTTTGGACTGTTTGCTTGTCTTACAACCAGTTTGATGAAAAAAAAACAATAAAAGGTTAAATATTAATCGGTTATTCTGCCATAGTAGCAAAAACAGGGCTAAATCAAAAGCAGCCAACAGCACCCTATATTCACTCAATGGTTGAGTGCTGTTGGTTATATATCAGTGCAATATTAGATTTATTCCCGCTATTGCCTAACCTTTGTACGCATCAACGTGAACACCGGCTACGGCACGGCCTGAAGGATCGGCCATATTTTTAAATGCCGCATCCCATTCAATCGCTTTTGCTGATGAACACGCGACTGAAGGGCCTCCCAGAACACACTCAGCAGCACTCGGCTGTGGGAACAGCTCTTCAAAAATCACTCGATAAGCATAAGCTTCTTTCGTTGAAGGGGTGTTATACGGGAAACGAAAATGTGCAGTTTCCATTTGTTGCTCTGTTATCTGCGCTTCGGCCTGTGCTTTTAACGAATCAATCCAGCTGTACCCTACACCGTCAGAGAATTGCTCTTTTTGCCGCCATGCAATACTGCTCGGCAAATAACCCTCAAAACATTCACGAATAATATGCTTTTCAATTTTACCGTTACCGCACATTTTATCTTGTGGATTGATACGCATAGCAACATCAAGAAAACGCTTATCAAGGAAAGGCACGCGTGCTTCCACACCCCAAGCAGCCATGGCTTTATTAGCACGCGCACAATCAAACATATGCAATGCGGCCAGTTTACGCACCGTTTCATCATGCAACTCTCGGGCATTCGGCGCTTTGTGGAAATAGAGATATCCGCCAAACACCTCATCTGAACCTTCACCCGACAGTACCATTTTAATGCCCATTGCTTTAATTTTTCGGGCCATCAGATACATCGGGGTAGACGCTCTGATCGTGGTGACATCGTAAGTTTCAATGTGATAGATAACATCACGAATGGCATCTAGCCCCTCTTGTACCGTAAAGTGAATTTCATGGTGGACCGTGCCTAGATGATTAGCCACTTCACGCGCCGCAATCAAGTCAGGTGAACCCTTTAACCCTACAGCAAACGAGTGCAACTGAGGCCACCATGCTTCGCTCTGCTCATTATCTTCAATACGGCGGGCGGCAAATTTTTTGGTGATTGCAGAGACCACTGATGAATCTAACCCGCCCGACAGCAGTACGCCGTACGGAACATCTGACATCAAATGGCTTTTTACTGCCTCTTCAAAGGCCTCTTTTAATTCCGCCTTATCAGTATGATTCTCTTTGACGTTGTCATATTCCATCCAATCACGCTGGTAATACTGGCGGATTTGACCGTCTTTGCTCCACAAAAATGATCCTGCCGGAAACTCTTTAATGGTTCGGCAAACCGGTACTAATGCTTTCATTTCTGAGGCAACATAGAGGTTACCGAACTCGTCATGCCCCATATACAGAGGGATAATCCCCATATGGTCACGGCCAATCAGGTAGGCATCTTGCTTTTCATCGTACAGAACAAATGCGAACATGCCGTAGAGATCATCAAGAAACTCAGGGCCTTTTTCCTGATATAGCGCCAGAATCACTTCGCAATCAGACTCTGTTTGAAACGCATAATCAGGCAGAGCATCACGCAAGGTTTTATGGTTATAAATTTCACCGTTTACCGCCAGAATATGGCTTTTATCTGCGTTAAATAGCGGTTGCGCGCCATTATTCACATCAACAATGGCTAAACGCTCATGCACTAAAATGGCTTTATCGGTGGCATATACACCCGACCAGTCGGGGCCGCGATGACGCAGTAATTTTGAGAGTTCCAGCGCTTTTTTACGCAACTCTGACGGGTCTGATTTGAGATCTAAAATACCGAAAATGGAACACATACGCTCTTTCCTTGCTCGTAATAGTGTTGATCTGCCGAGGAGCAACATCATGGTTGCTGCAATCAGCGTCCTGCTAATAATTTGTTTATTCAATGTGCCAATGCGTGAATTTTTTGCAAGCATTTTGCGAAAAAAAAGCCCAGTAAAGAGAATACTGGGCAGATATCTGCGAATACCTACATATTATGCAAGCGTACGGCGGGGGTTTTTGTTATATCGTCATCAAAACGGTTAAGCAGTTGGTCGGTATTTAAGTGCGTAATGACATGACGAGCAAAACCGCTGCCAGCTTCGTTATAAATATTAAATGCCGCATCAACTCCTGACTCTGCCAATGTGTTAATTTCATCTTGATATTCAGCAATCGCGGCAATTCGCCCGTTAAAATGGCGGTGTTGCAAATGGGCCAGAGCAAAATGATTTCCCTGCCAATGCGGCATAGCCAGTAAAATCAGGCGAACATTACCACGCGGGCGGATACGCTCCCAAAAATCAGGGTCTGTGGCATCACCTTGAATCACGTTTTTACCGACATCACGGTGCTTTGATACCGTTTCAGGGTTCGATTCAACCCCGAGCAAGATATCGCCATAACGCTCACGTAGCTCATCGTATGCGCCCGTACCGATTCTCCCCATCCCTAAAATAAGCACTTTGGCTTGTGCCGGATCAATCAAACGATCATCAGGATGCAGCCGCCGATTCTCATCCGGTTTTGCTTTTGCGCGCAAATAGGTATAAATACGATCAGTTTGCCGGTTGATTGGGGCAGCAATTAAGAAGGAGAGCGCGGTACTCAAGGCCAGTACCACCAGCCAATGGCTGCTGATTAAGCCCTGTTTCACGGCAATTCCGCCTACAATCAAGCTAAATTCGCTGTAGTTACACAGGTTCATGGCTAATTGCAGGCTGGTGCGAATTCGAAAACGAAATAGGCGGGCAATGGCGTAATATAATCCGGCTTTGAGCGGTAAAAACAGCACCAGCAGCAGAGCCATTCCCAGCCCTTCCCACGTTGGGATCTCTTCCAACCCAATATTAAGAAAAAAGCAGATCAGGAAAAGCTCTTTTAAATTAAACAGTGATTTTGACAGTTCTGAAGCGCGCGAATGCCCCGCCAGCAACATGCCTAATACCAGCGCACCTAAATCGGGTTTTAACCCACACAGGCTAAATAAACCAGCCCCCAGAATAAGGGCAAAGAAAATCCCCCCGAGTACCAGAAGTTCATCATGGCCTAATTTATCAAGAATACGAAACATCAGTGGGCGGCACAACGGCAGAAATAACAGCGCCAATGCCCATATTTCAGGGGTTTTGCCTGTCGAAATGGTTAAAAACACCACGGCAAACAGATCTTGGATCACCAAGATAGCCAGCGCTAAACGCCCGTATGTGCTGTTTAACTCCCCTTTCTCTTGCATATTTTTTACAGCAAGCACGGTGGAGGAAAAACTGAGCGCAAAGCCGAGCAACACCCAGTGGCTGGCGTTTAAGCTTTGCGCCAGTGCCAGCCCACCTATTTTAAGCAGTGCCAATAAGAGTGCGACAGCAACGGTTGATAACGCGGTATAACCGGTAGCACCGGCAAGAACTTCACGACGCAATAATTGGCGAATATCCAATTTTAGGCCGATAGTAAACAGCAGCAAAATAACACCAATATCTGCGATATCAGTCAGCAAGGCCATTGGCTGGAAACCAGCCGAATGTAAGCCAAATCCGGCCAATAAAAACCCGACCAACGGGGGTAAACCCAGCCGTTGTACCGCAAAACCAGCAATAAATGCCACACTAATGAGAACTAACAGAGAGTGAGAATCAGTCATTGTATCCTTGCAAAAGGTCAGCACTGCTGACCTGTCCATATCAATCGAGGAATAAAGCAGAAATTAATGAAAATGCCATTTTGCTGATAGCATTCAAACGTAAAACAGGATTTTTATATGATATCTATCTCGGCAACCGAATCAAAAACATGGTTTGGGCGAAACGGCATCGCTTCAATATCAGTACGTTTTGACACACCAGAGAGCACTAAAACGGTCTCTAATCCGGCCTGAAACCCAGCCAGAATATCGGTTCGCAAGTTATCACCAATAATGAGCGTACTTTCTGAATGCGCCTGAATTTTATTCAATGCCGCACGGATAATCCATGGGCTAGGCTTGCCGACAAAAAAAGGTTTCCGGCCAGTGATTTTTTCAATCGGAGCGCACAACGCACCACAAGCCGGTGAGTAGCTTGGCCCGTGAGTATCAGGGTTGGTGGCAATAAAACGTGCACCATTGGCCACAAAACGTGCCGCTTTATGGATCATATCCCAGTTATAAGAGCGTGTTTCTCCGACAATCACAAAATCAGGATTGATATCTGTGATAGTAAATC
>CAMTGL010000182.1 GCA_947071955.1 uncultured Plesiomonas sp. | reverse complement strand
ATGCAAACGTTTTCGTTTGGATTCTACATCAGACAAATAGCAGTAAAAACCAGACAATAATGCTAACTCAGTGTATTACATAAAAAACCACCGTAGCTGGTCAGCATGACGGTGGTTTTTAAATATTGCGGCATTAAATAGCGGTATTAATCAGCACAGTACTGCCGGTTTACTCAAAACATGAGCAACTGATCCTAATTTTATCTGCGCTGATTGTTACTCGTACTTATTTTACCTGCTTACCTGCACTTATTTCGGGCGAGCGACAAAGCCGACTGCTTGGTAAACACTGCTAAGTGTTGCCTGTGCACGCGCTGAGGCTTTTTCCGCACCTTCACGCATCACCTGTTCAAGGTAGGCTTCATCAGCACGGAATACTGCAAAACGCTGTTGCAGCTCCGTCAACATAGCGGAAACTGCATCGGCTACTGCACCTTTCAGATGGCCGTACATTTTACCTTCAAACTCAGCTTCTAACTCACTAATACTCTTGCCGGTGACACCAGACAGAATATCCAGCAAATTCGAGACACCCGGCTTTTCGGCCACATCATAACGCACCACCGGCGGCTCAGCCGAGTCGGTCATCGCGCGCTTAATTTTTTTAGTGACTGATTTTGGATCTTCAAGCAAACCAATCACGTTATTGCGGTTGTCATCGGATTTCGACATTTTCTTGGTCGGCTCAAGCAAAGACATCACACGCGCGCCAACTTTCGGAATAAATGGCTCCGGAATACGGAAAATATCACCGTATAGAGTGTTAAAGCGGTGTGCGATATCACGCGTTAGTTCAAGATGCTGCTTTTGATCTTCCCCTACCGGCACTTGCGCGGTCTGATACAGCAAAATATCGGCCGCCATCAGTGCAGGGTAATCAAATAATCCGGCGGTAATATTCTCCGCATAGCGTGATGATTTATCTTTAAATTGGGTCATGCGGCTAAGCTCGCCAAAATAGGCATAGCAGTTCAATACCCAACCAAGCTGGGTATGTTCCGGCACATGTGACTGCACAAAAATAGTGCTTTTTGCCGGATCAATACCACATGCCAGATATAACGCCAGCGTATCGAGCGTTGCTTTACGCAGTGTTGCCGGATCTTGGCGCACGGTAATTGCGTGCAAATCAACGATGCAAAACAGACAGTCATACTCATCTTGCATCTTTACCCACTGGCGCAAAGCTCCCATGTAGTTACCAATGCTCAGTTCACCAGACGGCTGTACTCCGCTAAAGACAACCGGTTTTTTGCTTACAGTGGGTTCACTCATCACAACGTTTCCTAAAAATGTAGATAATCACTTGGCATTCTGTGCAAGATCTATGTCATCGCATTAACGCATGTACATGTCTCTTACACAGCAAAGATCAACATAAGTGATCAACACCAGTCGTCAAAAACTAAGAATCAAAAAGCCAAACCCACCACCCGCAAGCACAGCTTCCAGCAATCAGCGCGCAATACCCAGCGCCCCCAACAGGCCAGCGAAGTTATCCAAGATCAGATCCGGTTCACTGTGTGCAATCGGTTCATCATAGTTATAGCCGTATGTCAGCCCGACACTCGGACAGCCGGCGGCTTTGGCCGCTTTAATGTCGTTTTCTGAATCACCAACCACCAGCAGTTCATGCGGGCGCAGGCCAAGTGTACCCAATACCAGATACAGCCCTGCAGGGTGCGGTTTGCGTACCGCAACATCATCGCCACCAATTGTCGGGGCAAAATAGAGATCCAGATTCAACGCTTGCAGCAATGGTGCAACAAAAGCAGTGGGCTTATTGGTCACAATCGCCAGCGGCAACCCCTGCTCTTTAAGGCTAAACAGCGTATCCATTACGCCGGGATAAGTCCGGCTACTGACACACAGATGAGTAGCATAGTGCTGATCAAAACGAGCTCGAGCTTCCCGCACTTTCACTATATCAGGCACAAAACCCTCTTGTGCCCAGGTCAGTGCGCGCTTGACCAACGAATCTGCACCATTCCCCACCCATTCACGGACACGTGCTTCACCGGCATTCGGATACTGTAAATCCTGTAGCATTAAATCTATCGCCAGCGCCAGATCAGGCACGCTATCAACCAGCGTACCATCAAGATCAAACGCAATACCGCGAATGCCGGTAAAATGACTCATCGTGCCAGCTCCGCGCGCATCTGTTCGATCACCGCACGGTAATCTGGCTGATTAAAAATGGCCGATCCCGCGACAAACATATCGGCACCAGCATCAGCAATCTGGCGAATGTTATCTACCGTTACACCGCCATCAATTTCCAACTGAATCTGACGGCCACTTTGATCGATACGACGACGCGCTTCGCGCAGCTTATCCAGTGTGCCCGGAATAAATTTCTGCCCACCAAACCCTGGGTTAACTGACATCAGCAAAATGACATCCAGTTTATCCATGACATAATCAAGGTAGTGCAGTGGTGTTGCCGGATTAAAGACCAAACCGGCTTTACAGCCATGATCTTTAATTAGCTGTAAGGTTCGGTCGATATGTTCAGACGCTTCGGGGTGAAACGTAATAAAACTGGCGCCTGCTTTGGCAAAATCAGGAATAATCCGGTCAACCGGCTTAACCATCAGGTGCACATCAATCGGTGCGGTAATTCCGTAATCACGCAGTGCCTGACAAACCATCGGGCCCATCGTCAGATTAGGCACATAGTGATTATCCATCACATCAAAATGCACCACATCAGCGCCTGCTGCAAGTACCTTAGCAACATCATCCCCTAAACGGGCAAAATCAGCCGATAAAATCGATGGCGCAATTACGTAATCCTTCATGATGTCACTCTCCAGCAAGATACAGGGAAACTCAGAGTCTGTTATTAACGGTCAACCGTTTCGGTAAACCATTCATAACCGAGGGTTATAAGATTGCTTATTATCGTGTTTATGTTTTATCACGTTGCACTTAGCGCTTATATTTAAGCTTTGCGGGCAAAAACAGCGCCAATAACTCATCGACTTTATTGCGCGAACCACCGTTCCGACTAATGGTTCGTTTAACCTGTACCACATTCAGCTTCGCCCCTTGATATAAACGGCGGGTTAGCGCGGTATCATGGTTAGATATCAATACCGGAATGCGGTGAATAGCCGCAGCACGATCGGCCAGTTCAGCCAATGTTGCCTGATCGTCCAATGAAAACCCGTTACTGTGGTAAGTGGTAAAATTGGCGGTAGTAGAGAGCGGTGCATACGGCGGATCACAATACACCACGCAGGTCGGGGTGATTCTGGCTAAAGTTTCGGTATAGCTTTCACAAACAAAGGTGGCGCGTTTTGCTTTTTCGGCAAAATAGCGCAACTCATCTTCCGGAAAATAGGGTTTTTTGTAGGATCCAAAAGGCACATTGAACCCCCCTTTCAAGTTATAACGGCATAAACCATTAAACCCGTGGCGATTCATGTACAAAAAAATCACCGCGCGGCGATAAGGATCAACGGTGCGATTAAACTCTTCACGTAACGCGTAGTAGGCCAGCGCATTATTGTACTCAGGCGTAAACAGCACCCGCGCATCAATAATAAAACGCTCCACATCCTGTTTAACCAGATTGTAGAGATTAATCAGATCGCTATTAATATCGGCCAGCAAATACTCGTCAAAATCAGTATTCAAAAAAACAGACCCAGCCCCAACAAAAGGCTCGACCAGTCTCTGTCCTGACGGCAAGTGGCGGCGGATCTCGTCAACCAGGCTGTATTTTCCACCGGCCCATTTGAGGAAAGCGCGATACTTCTTCATGCTGTTTTTTGCCACTTATAGTCTGCGTTAAAGCGGCGCATTGTACTCGGATTACCGCGCCGCTTCAGTGTCTTATTGCGCTAGTTTCAATTCAGCTTGAACCAAGCGGTATGATTTTACCCACGGTTGCTCTTTTTTAAGCACTGCCGGTAGGGCCGCAATGGCCTTTTTTGCTGCGCTTACATTGGCATAGTTGCCACTGATAATCACGTACCACGGCTTATTGTTACGGCGGGTTTCGTAGACAGTTAGCGTAGAAGCTCGGCCACTTTTTTCCACCAATTTCCAAGCCTCACTAAATGAGTGTGAACCGGATAATTGTACCGTGTAGTGTTGTGGTGATATTTTTTCAATCTCGGTTTTATCCGACATGCTACCAGAGGCTGCCTGCCTGTTTTTGGCTGTCGCTGTATGTGCTACGGATGCTTTTTTCTCCGTCGCACTCTTACCGTGGGTAGCCACTGATTTTACCGATACTTTATGTGCTACCGAAGCGCTATTTTTCACCGCGCTAGCCCCGTCAGCATCAGAGACTACAGCACGGGTTTGCGGCGGTAATGCGGTTGGCAGTAATTCTGTCGGTACAGAAGATGTCGCGTTCGGGGTCTCAGCACCATTTGAATTTAGCTGCGTCGTACTTTCA
>CAMTGL010000181.1 GCA_947071955.1 uncultured Plesiomonas sp. | reverse complement strand
CTCGTCTCTCCATTCCTTTTCGTTTTCGTCTCGTTGGCCCGCCCGCGCGCCCCCCCCCCGCCCCCGCCCGCCCCGCCGCCCCCCCCCCCCCCCCCCCCGACAGGTTACCAGGTCTGGGTTGCCTTGAAGGTTTCAAGAATAGACTTAAAGCCATTCTCAATCTCTTCGTTATAAGCACCAGTTTGGTTGATCTGCGTGATGAGCTCAGCATTTTCACGCTGGGCATAGGAAAGCAGAGCCGCTTCGAAATCACCGATCTTATTCAGTTCGACGTCATCGAGATAACCACGCTCAGCAGCAAACAGTACCAAAGCCTGTGCCGCAACTGACATTGGTGCGTACTGCTTTTGCTTAAGCAATTCAGTCACTTTCTGACCGTGTGCCAGTTGTTTACGGGTCGCATCATCCAGATCAGAGGCAAACTGCGCAAATGCGGCCAGTTCACGGTACTGTGCCAGAGCGGTACGAATACCACCGGACAGTTTCTTGATGATCTTAGTCTGTGCAGCACCACCCACACGGGATACTGAGATCCCCGGGTTAACCGCAGGGCGGATACCGGCGTTGAACAGGTTAGATTCCAAGAAGATCTGACCATCAGTGATAGAGATCACGTTGGTCGGAACGAATGCAGAAACGTCACCCGCTTGGGTTTCGATAATTGGCAACGCAGTCAGTGAACCGGTCTGGCCTTTTACCGCACCATTGGTAAAGCGCTCAACGTAATCAACGTTAACGCGCGCAGCACGCTCAAGCAGACGGGAGTGTAAATAGAATACATCCCCTGGATACGCTTCACGGCCAGGCGGACGGCGCAGCAGCAAAGAGATCTGACGGTAAGCCACAGCTTGCTTAGACAGATCATCATAAACGATCAGTGCATCTTCGCCGCGATCACGGAAATATTCACCCATTGCACAGCCAGAGTATGGCGCAAGGTATTGCAGAGCTGCTGATTCAGAGGCTGATGCAACCACAACAATGGTGTTTGCCAGAGCACCGTGCTCATCAAGTTTGCGTACTACGTTGGCAATGGTCGATGCTTTCTGACCGATAGCCACATACACACACTTGATACCGGAATCGCGCTGATTGATGATCGCATCAATCGCCATCGCGGTTTTACCGGTCTGACGGTCACCGATAATCAGCTCACGCTGACCACGGCCGATGGGGATCATGGCATCAACAGATTTATAACCGGTTTGTACTGGCTGATCGACCGATTGACGATCGATAACACCTGGCGCGATCATCTCAACAGGTGAGAAACCGTCGTGCTCAAGTGCACCTTTACCGTCAATTGGCTGACCCAGTGTATTAACTACACGGCCCAGCAAACCACGACCAACCGGAACTTCAAGAATACGGCCGGTACAAGATACTTTCATGCCTTCTGCCAGATCGGCATACGGACCCATTACTACTGCACCTACAGAGTCGCGCTCGAGGTTTAGTGCAATGGCATAACGACTACCTGGCAGTGCGATCATCTCACCCTGCATCACATCGGCCAGGCCGTGGATGCGAATAATCCCGTCACTGACCGAAACGATAGTACCTTCGTTGCGAGCGGTGCTCACAACATTGAACTGAGCAATACGTTGCTTGATCAGTTCACTGATTTCGGTGGAATTAAGTTGCATGCTCCAGTCCCCTTAAGACTGCAACGATTCTGTTAAACGGGTGAGGCGTCCGCGAATTGAGCCGTCGATCACCAGATCGCCGGCACGGATCACTATGCCACCCATTACAGAACTCTCAATGTTGCAATTCAGCTTCACTTTGCGTGCCAAACGTTTTTCCATGGCCGTAATAATCTTATCTTGCTGCTCTTGGCTTAACGGCGTAGCAGAGGTCACATCAACCTCTACTGTCGCTTCATAAGCGGTTCGCAGTTCAATAAACTGCAACAGAACATCGGATAACACAGCCAGTCGTCGATTTTCTGCCATTACCCGAATCAGGTTTTGGCCATACTCATCGAGTTGTTCAGCGCAGATGGCAATCAGTAGATCAGACAGCGCCTCGGGTGCTAAAGCACCGTCTAACAGCGAAGCAATCTCTTCATTACGCGCAACTTCCGCCGCAAACCCCAGCATATCCTGCCAGTGTGTTATGGCATTCTGCTCGACTGCAAAGTCAAACGCTGCTTTGGCGTAGGGACGGGCAACCGTAGTCATTGTAGACATAAGCCCTACCCTCCTTTTACAGTTCAGCGACTAATTTATCGACGATATCGCTGTTTGCAGCTTCATCGACGGAACGTTCGAGGATTCGTTCTGCACCGGCAATCGCCAATACAGCAACCTGCTTACGCAGCTCCTCACGCGCACGCTTACGTTCAGCATCAATCTCAGCACGGCCTTGCTCAATGATCTTCTGACGTTCAAGGTCAGCTTCATTGCGCGCTTCGTCCAAAATCATTGTCTTACGCTTGTTCGCTTGTTCAATAATGGCCGCTGCCTGAACTTTGGCATCTTTAAGTTGATCAGCTGATTTCGCTTTCACCAACTCTAAATCTTTAGTTGCACGATCTGACGCTGCCAGACCATCTGCAATTTTGTTCTGACGCTCTTCAATGGCTGCAATCAATGGCGGCCAAACGAGTTTCATGCAGAACCAGACAAACAGGATAAATGAAACTGCCTGGCCCAGCAGGGTTGCGTTGATATTCACAACAGCACCTCTCTAACAGTTAAGTGGCCGCTGATCATTAACCCTGCAACAGACCCACAAACGGGTTAGCGAAGACGAAGAACAGTGCAATACCAACAGCAATCATGGAGATCGCATCAAGCAGACCCGCAACGATAAACATTTTAACTTGCAGAGCCGGTGCCATTTCAGGCTGACGAGCAGAAGCTTCGAGGAATTTGCCGCCCAAAATAGCAAAGCCGATAGCAGTACCCAGCGCAGCCAGACCGATCATGATAGCAACACCGATGATAGTAATGCTAATTACAGTTTCCATGGTTATCTCCAATTTATGTTTATAAACAGCTAGTTATTAAGGTTATGGGTTACTTTTAATGATCTGAATCCGTATGCGCCATGCTCAGGTACACCACGGTCAGCATCATGAAAATGAATGCTTGTAAGGTAATAACCAGAATATGGAAGATGGCCCAGCCCAGCTGCAAGAACGTGGCGATAAAGCCAGAACCTAAGCCTGCGGTGTACATCACTGCAATCAGGATAAAAATTAACTCGCCTGCATACATGTTACCGAACAGACGCAAAGACAATGAAATAGGCTTTGCAATCAGGGTGACCAGTTCCAGAACTAAGTTAAATGGGATCATTAGCGGGTGGTTAAATGGGTGCAGAGTGAGTTCTTTAATGAACCCTTTTGGCCCTTTAACCTTAATGCTATAAAAAATGATAAGGAAGAACACACCAATGGACAGTGCAAAGGTGGTGTTCAGATCCGTTGTTGGCACGACACGCATGTAGGGAATACCCAAATGCTGTGCAGCCACTGGCAGGAAGTCAACCGGGATCAAGTCCATGGTATTCATCAAAAATACCCAGACGAAGATGGTCAGTGCTAATGGTGCTATCGTGTTATTACGGCTTTGAAAGGTGTCTCGGACAGTCTGGTCAACAAACTCAACCAGCATCTCAACAGCACACTGCAATTTACCCGGCACTCCGGAGGTTGCTTGCACAGCGACACGACGAAAAACCCATAAAAACAGGCAGCCGATAGCAAAACCAAAAAATAGCGTATCTAGATGAAATGTCCAAAAACCCTGCCCCACTGACAAGTTAGTCAGATGGTGCTGAATATAACCGGACGGTGTGAGAGCTTCACCCGATGCAGACATGATGCTTCCTACTCGTTGTTGTTAAAAATTACGGGTGCTAATAGATTCACTATCAACACGGCCAAATAGGTCAAGCACAAGGGAATGAGTAACACATCCATGTACCTGTAAACGAAAACAAATAGCGCTAATGTTAAACCAATTTTTGCCACTTCACCGACAAAAAAAGAGCGCATAACCAAGCTTGATTGGCGAGCACCTGAATAGCGAAACACGTACCAAGCAAAAACAGCATTGGGTAACAGAACTATTAGCCCAGAAGCCAGTGCCGACCATGCCCACGCTCGGCTATACCCAGTAAATGCCAGTGCACACACTAACACCACAGCCGCTTGGCTAAACCACAACTGGCAGGCCAGTTTTCGCCCTTGAGCGGTTAATGATGACATACCACCCTTCTTACTGACTATTCATCTGTGGTTATTACTGCACACCATCATATACAACAGCGGTCATTGTTACTAAAAATAACCTGAGTATCTAAAATTACCGCTATCGACACTAAAGTGATGGAAATTATACGGAGTCAGTAATGCAATGCAATCAGTTCGCAGCAAAAACAAGTCAAATCATTTACATTTTGTAAACTTTATGCGTCTGTTTTGTATGATGTTTGA
>CAMTGL010000180.1 GCA_947071955.1 uncultured Plesiomonas sp. | reverse complement strand
TACCAGTACCTGAGGACGAGCTACTTCAGGCTGAATACGGGATAATAACGGCAACGCAAACGCTGCTGTTTTACCGCTACCGGTTTGAGCCATGCCCAGAACATCACGCCCTTCTAGCAGGTGAGGAATACACGCCGCTTGAATCGGCGACGGCTTTTCATAGCCCATGCTTTCAATGGCGGTCAAGATCGAGGTTGGCAAACCCAGTTCAGCAAAAGTAGTCTCTAATTCAGCCATGACGTAGTCTCAATATAAAAAACGGGCGCCAGTTTACATTAGTTGGCGAGAAAATGCGCGGAGCATTTCAAGCAAAACTGTGAACTGACGCAATCACAATGACAAGACGAGCGCAGTCATCACCGTAAAGTAATGACTGATACTCATAAAATTCAATTAGTTGGCTTCTGACGTATCGCCCTGTCCTAATAAAGACAGTTCAAGCATAGCATAACGGTGTTCCACAAAATTATGGACATTGTTAGCCATTGTCAGTTTAAAAAGGGATACCGCACCATTGACATCCCCTTTGCTTAGATAGCGTTTGCCTAAGTAGAAATATGCTTCACTTAGGTGCTCTGCCAGAGACGTGTTATCGGTGGAGTTATCCTGTAATCGACGCATAAACTCGGCATCAGAAATGTCGCCCAAATACAGTGCAACAATATTCCAGCCAGGGTTATCTTGGCTTGCAGCTTCATAACGTTGCCGCAGTGCCTTTAGCGCCTCATCCTTGCTCTGCTCTGATTCTACCAGATAAAGCCACAAAACCCTAAAGGGATCGTCAGGATCATCTTGATAAAAAGTGAGCAAGTCTTCCTGAGCGAGCTTATAACGGCCACCGTAATACAACGCAATACCCCGATTGAGTAAAGCGTAACGGTACTCAGGATCCAATTCCAGTACAGAGTCAAATGCTTCATATGCCGCATCAAACTGGCCTGACTGGGTAAAATACACGCCTAAGTAGTTGAAAACCTCAGGCATATCCTGACGTAATGCCAGTGCCTGGGTAAAATCATTTCGAGCCAATGCCTGCAGACCGAGGCTGTCATACAACACGCCACGTTCATACAATAACTGTGCTCGTTCTCCATCACTCAGTGCCCTGCTGGAGAGTATTTGCTCCATGCGAGCCAGCATGACTTCCTGTTGCAGGCTAGGTTGTAATGGTATAGCCAGTACGGCACTTTGACGCCAGTCAAAGCCAGCGCTGCTACATCCGGTCAGCAACACCACCATTACACCGCATACCCAGCGCGAGAATGGGTTCATTTCCAACTCCTGACCGCAAAAATCGGGGAGGCATCCCGCCCCCCGATATTTTTACGAGATTGGCTTGTGCAATATTGGCCGCAACGCGTCGTCAAACCGATTTATTCAGCCGCAGGTTGTTGCTCTTCTGTCTGCTCAGAAGCCATCGCTTCTTTAATGCTCAGACGGATACGACCTTGACGATCGACTTCCAATACTTTAACACGAACTTCCTGACCCATTTCAAGGTAATCAGAGACTTTCTCTACACGCTTATCGGTGATTTGAGAAATATGAACCAGGCCTTCTTTAGCGCCAACAACCGAAACAAAGGCACCAAAATCAACGATACGTGTCACTTTACCGGTATAAATGCGGTTAACTTCCACATCTGCAGTGATCTGCTCAATACGGGCAATAGCGCGCTTCGCTGCTTCGCCGTCAGCAGAAGCAATCTTCACGGTACCATCATCTTCAATTTCGATAGTTGTGCCGGTCTCTTCGGTCAGCGCACGGATTACCGCACCGCCTTTACCGATAACATCTTTGATCTTCTCAGGGCTGATCTTGATGGTATGGATGCGTGGTGCAAATTCAGAGATATCATTACGTGGAGTCAGAATGGCTTCTTCCATCACGTTCAGGATGTGCATACGTGCACCCTTAGCTTGATTCAATGCAATTTGCATGATCTCGCGGGTGATACCTTCAATTTTGATATCCATTTGCAGTGCAGTCACACCACCACGGGTACCGGCAACTTTAAAGTCCATGTCACCCAGATGATCTTCATCACCTAGAATGTCAGACAGAACCACAAAGCGCTCATCTTCTTTCACCAGACCCATTGCAATACCTGCAACAGATGCCTTAACTGGCACGCCTGCATCCATCAGCGCCAAAGAAGCACCGCAGACTGACGCCATAGAAGAAGAACCGTTAGATTCAGTGATTTCAGACACAACACGCACGGTATACGGGAATTCAGCCGGTGACGGCATTACCGCAGCAACACCACGTTTTGCCAAACGACCATGACCGATTTCACGGCGCTTTGGTGAGCCCATCATGCCGGTTTCACCCACAGAGTATGGTGGGAAGTTATAGTGCAGCATGAAACGATCGGTACGCTCACCGGTCAACTCATCGATAGTTTGTGCATCACGCTCAGTACCCAGTGTTGCAGTAACCAACGCTTGTGTTTCGCCACGGGTAAATAGAGCTGAACCATGGGTACGTGGCAGTACGCCAGTACGAACATCAAGAGCACGAACCATATCAGGTTCACGACCGTCAATACGCGGTTCACCGTTCAGGATACTATCACGCACAACACGGTACTCAAGATCACTCAGCAGTTCGCTGATTTCACCTGCATCAACTGCATCATCTTCTGCAACCAGTACAGCCGTTACATCTGCTTTAATTGCTGCAACGTGCTCATAACGTACTTGTTTTTCTTTGATACGGTAAGCGTCATTGATACGTGCCGTTGCCAGCTCAGCAATACGGGCTTTCAGTGGTGCATTAACTGCCGGCGCATGCCATTCCCACGGTGTAACATTCGCTTCAGCAACAAACGCTTTAATGTTTTCAATCACAGTTTGCTGTTGGTCATGACCAAACACAACCGCGCCCAGCATCTGATCTTCGCTCAGAATATCAGCTTCTGATTCAACCATCAGTACTGCGTTATCTGTACCTGCAACAACCAGATCCAAGCGGCTCACAGCCAGCTCATCCATTGTTGGGTTCAGTACATACTGATCATTGATATAACCTACGCGAGCTGCACCAATTGGGCCGCTAAACGGAATACCTGACAGGGTCAGTGCAGCAGAAGCACCAATCATGGCAACGATATCTGGGCAGATTTGTGGGTTTACCGATACAACGGTTGCCACAACCTGAACTTCATTCAGGAAGCCTTCTGGGAACAGAGGGCGGATTGGGCGGTCAATCAGGCGAGAAGTTAATGTTTCGCCTTCTGATGGGCGGCCTTCACGCTTAAAGAAGCCACCTGGAATACGGCCTGCTGCGTAAGTACGCTCTTGATAATTAACTGTCAGTGGGAAAAAGCTCTGACCTGGCTTAGCTTCTTTTTTACCCACAACGGTAACGAAAACGCAGGTATCATCCATGCTGACCATAACGGCCGCTGTTGCTTGACGACCCATAACACCGGTTTCCAGTGTAACGGTATGCTGACCATACTTAAATTTACGTACGATAGGATTCACGTGTTTATCCTTAAATAGATGTCAACTGTCTAATGCGCTGTTCAGTATATCGAATATCCTCTGATTGCGCTTAGCCCTATCACCGTCATTGTCGAAAATAACTGCATTCTCGCGACTAACGAGACGCGTTTTTGCTCAGTAAAAACGTTTCTCGTTAGCCGCGCGAACTCATGCAGAAGAATTTATTTTTCGATTTCATTGCGGTGTATTAGATGTTCAATGACTTTTTACGGGAAATCGATACAGTTCATGGCATTTTTGAAAACAACAATATAAATACCGACAGTATCAAGTACCTACTGCAATATGCAGCGAGTTTAATAGAAGAAAGGGGCCGTAAGGCCCCTTTCCCGAATCTTTTCGCAATTAGCGACGCAGACCCAGACGTGCGATCAGCGCAGTGTAACGCTCAACGTCTTTACGCTTCAAGTAATCAAGCAGTTTACGACGCTGAGAAACCATACGCAGCAGACCACGACGACCGTGGTGATCTTTTTTGTGTGCTGCAAAGTGGCCTTGCAGGTGGTTAATCTGTGCAGTCAGCAGAGCAACTTGAACATCGCTAGAACCGGTATCTTTTTCATCGCGACCAAATTCAGCAACAATCTTTGCAACAGCTTCAGTACTTAGAGACATTGTACGCTCCTAAAAGCTTAATAAAGTTTCAATAACATGGCGCCGATCTCTAATTCAGCACCACAATAAGACTCGATATTCTAGCCTGACCACTGTCACAACGCAAGATGCAAGCGGTGACCAAGTGGTCAAATTATTATCGAATCGGTCAATCGGCACGCAATTAACTGACAATCAAACGGCGAGGTGCTACGCGGCCTTGATCGTCAATATCTGCCATACCAAAAAACAGGTGTTCATCACCTTCGGTCATCCGTACCAGACCCGATGTCGGTGCCCCAGCAACTTGTACCCGCTTCCCATGTTTAGCATATGCTGCTACAATGG
>CAMTGL010000179.1 GCA_947071955.1 uncultured Plesiomonas sp. | reverse complement strand
TCATTTTCTCTTCCGATAATCAAAGTAGTAGCAGTACACAACAACTTTACTTCTATCCCCATCCTACAAAGACCGTATTTCAGACTTATACATCTCTTCATGCTAGATTGTAGTGGTCTAGTGATCTCGGATGCTCTTTTGTTGGTACAGTACTCACCATCACTTGAGGTATTCAATGACAAGATTACGTCACTCATTTACTGCTGAGTTCAAACTGAAAACGGCATCTCTGGTACTTGTTCAGGGATATTCGATTATCAAAGTGAATCGCTCTCTGGATATTGGTCAAATCGTCATTCGGCATTGGATCCAGCCACTGCAATCTGAGCAAAATGGGACAATCCCGATCAGCAAAGCATTAACGCTGGAACAGTAGAAAATGCAAGTGTTGGAGGTGCGGTTCAATCGGCTTGAACGTGAAAAAGATATTCTAAAAAGGCTACAGCAGCAATGAAGTGCCCCGTCGACGATGTTCTTCCACTCTGATCAGATCAGTCAATGATTCAGTTTAAAATTTCGGCAACGACTGTGGCGTCACCACATTAATACCCGCGCCTTTACTGACGAATATGATGAATAATACTGGTTACAATACCGACAATATGCGGCGTAGCCTGTGCATCAAGATCAGGGTGTTCAGGGTTTAATGACAACAAACAGGCTTCATCACTTTGACTATCGCTCGGACTATCACTGCCCTGTTGCATTTCATACACCACCATCTCCCCCTGATGCATAATAATCACCAAGTCACCTGATTTAGGTAACAATATGCGATCAACCACCAGAATATCACCAGAACGGATACCTGCATTTGTCATACCTGATCCGGTAATTCGCATAAAAAAAGTATCATCTGGACGCTTAATACAATGCAGATTCAGATCAAGACGCTGACGCCCGGAAAAAGGGTGAGAAGAAGTCGGTGTACCTAACGCGTTGTCATTAAAAAATGCCACTGGGCGGTAGGTGAACAGATCATTGGGGAGAGAAATGTTCAGTTCCATGATAGCCTCATCTATACTGTACGTTTATACAGTATAAGATAAGGAGTATCGGTTTCAGATGCAAGTATTTCTGAACACCGGATACGACTTTTTTGTGCTGTAGATAGCAGACATAAAAAAACCTCTGATATACAGAGGTTTTATAGAATAAGTATAAGGAAAGCTCACATACCAATCCGTAGATTAACCGATATGTGTTAAGCCACCCATATAGCTGCGCAATGCTTCAGGGATCTCAATTCGACCATCAGCTTGCTGATAGTTCTCAAGAACCGCTACCAATGTACGCCCTACCGCCAAACCAGAACCGTTTAAGGTGTGCACTAAGCGTGGCTTCTTATCGCTCTTAGAGCGGCAACGAGCCTGCATACGGCGAGCTTGGAAGTCGCCCATGTTAGAACATGAAGAGATCTCGCGATAAGTATCTTGTGCCGGCAACCACACTTCCAAATCATAGGTTTTGTGTGAGCCAAAGCCCATATCACCAGTACACAGCAGCATGGTCCGGTATGGTAGCCCCAGCAGTTGCAGTACTTTCTCTGCATGGCCGGTCAGCTCTTCGAGTGCCTGCATAGAGTCTTCTGGACGAACAATTTGCACCATTTCAACTTTATCAAACTGGTGCATACGGATCAGACCACGGGTGTCACGGCCATATGAACCGGCTTCAGAACGGAAACATGGGGTATGAGCCGTCATCTTCAGAGGCAATGACTCTTCTTCAAGAATATCACCACGGACTAAGTTCGTTACCGGCACTTCTGCTGTCGGGATCAGGGCATAAGTCGGATCACCCTCTTCCAGCGGCATTGTGTGGAACAGGTCTTTACCAAACTTAGGCAGTTGGCCAGTGCCGTACAGCGTTTCATGGTTGACCAGATACGGAACATATGTTTCCAAGTAACCGTGTTCTGTCGTGTGCAAATCCAACATAAACTGGGCAAGCGCACGGTGCAATTTTGCAATCTGGCCTTTTAATACCACAAAACGTGCGCCGGTCAGTTTTACAGCGGCGGCAAAATCCATACCACCGGCCATCTCACCCAGATCAACATGATCACGAACAGTGAAATCGTAGCTGCGAGGTGTACCCCAACGGCGAACTTCACGGTTGTCGGCTTCATCACGGCCACTTGGCACATCATCTGCCGGAATATTCGGGATACTCAGCGCGATATCACGCCATGCATCTTGCAACTGATCCAGCTCAGCTTTTGCTGCATCCAGCTCACTTCCCATGGAAGCAACTTCATCTAGCAATGGCTGAATATCTTCACCACGCGCTTTGGCTGCGCCGATCGCTTTCGAGCGAGCGTTACGTTCAGCTTGCAGATTTTCAGTTTTTACCTGCAATACTTTACGTTTTTCTTCCAGCGCTTTAAGCGTTTCAACATCAATTTTAAAGCCACGACGTGCCAGCTTCTCTGCCACCACGTCAAGATCGTTTCGTAGCAAATTAGGATCGAGCATTTTTATCCCGCTTTTTATCGTTATTTAAGAAATTTAATCTGAGCTATCTCTGGAATAGAGTGCTCACCTATCTTATTTTCGCTGTTTTACAGCGCAGGGTCTACTGTAAACACCCGTTCTATATACCCTTAGTACAAACATTAACGCAAAGCCATATGTTACGGATAGCGTTTTATCGGGCTATTTTGATCTTGCTGTGCTAACCAGCTCAGTTTCTCAGCAATTTTACCTTCTAAGCCGCGCGCGGTAGGATGATAGTAACGTGTTTGCTGCATTTCTGGCGGCAAATAGCTTTCACCAGCGGCATAGGCGTGCGGTTCATTATGTGCGTAGCGATACTCTGCACCTAACCCCATCTGTTTCATCATGGCCGTTGGTGCATTACGCAGATGATCAGGTACATCATAATCGGGATTATTTTTGGCATCAGCCAGTGCAGCATTGAACGCGGTATACACCGCATTGCTTTTAGGGGCACATGCTAAATATACCACCGCTTGTGCAATGGCCCGTTCACCTTCTGCAGGGCCAACACGGGTAAAGCAATCCCATGCCGCCAACGCAATTTGCATACCGCGCGGGTCGGCATTACCCACATCTTCAGAGGCAATAGCCAATAACCTACGAGCAACATACAGCGGATCACCGCCGGCGGTCAGTATTCGAGCATACCAGTACAACGCACCGTCAGGTGATGACCCCCGAATAGATTTATGTAATGCCGAGATAAGGTCGTAGTAACGATCACCTTTATTGTCAAAACGCGCGCTACGCTCCCCGACCACATCCGTTAACAATTGCGGGGATAACACCTTCTGGCCATCGGCATTCTCTGCAGCCATATCTACCATCAGCTCAAGACAGTTCAGCGCCATACGTGCATCACCATTGACCAGCCGCATCAACTGTTCACGAGTCTGAGGCAGCAGTTGCAATGGCTGAGTGCCTAAACCACGTGTGCTATCGTGCATCGCCTGATCAAGCACTGTGCCAATCTCCTCTTCCGTTAGGGATTTGAGCAGATAAGTTCGTGCACGCGATAACAGCGCGTTGTTAAGCTCAAAAGAGGGATTTTCGGTTGTCGCACCAATAAAGGTAATCGTGCCATCTTCAATGTGTGGCAGGAACGCATCTTGCTGACTTTTATTGAAGCGATGCACTTCATCGACAAACAAAATAGTGCGACGAGCGCGATCACGGTTACTGCGTGCCCGTTCAATCGCTTCACGGATCTCTTTGATGCCTGATGTTACCGCAGAGACGCGTTCAACATCGGCATCGGCATAACGGGCTATCACTTCGGCTAGCGTTGTTTTGCCTGTGCCCGGAGGCCCCCACAAGATCATGGAGTGTAGATGACCCGCTTCAATTGCCCGACGCAGGGGTTTTCCCTGCGCTAAAAGGTGGGATTGCCCGATATACTGTGCCAATGTTGTCGGGCGCATTCGAGCCGCCAACGGTTGAAAGTCAGCGGCAAAATCCAACGATAAATTACTCACCAAACCGCCTTACTGACGCTGATCGTCGATTTCTACACCCTTAGGCACGTTGAAGCTATAGGTTGCTTTATTCACCGGCGTGGTTGAAAAACGCGATAATGTGGTTTTACTGGTTTGGCCGTCTTGTTCCACCACAGAGAACCCATTGATGACACCGGCCGGTGTGACATTTAGCTGAAACTGTTTGATATTGCCGTCAGTTTTAATCGGTTTTAGGGTAAACACATCCCCTTTCTGGCTAACATTATACTGTGCCCAGTCAGACGGGTTATTACGGGTTAGCAAAACAAAAGGGGTATTACCGGTGACATCTTTTAAATTACTGATGGTAACCTGCTCGACAAATGGGTTAAAAAACCAGACAGTTTTACCGTCGGTCACCAGCAGTGTTTCATCCGGTGTTTTACTTTCCCAACGAAACAAATTTGGGCGGGATACCGAAAGAGCACCATCCCCTTTTTGCAAAGTTGTACCACTGG
>CAMTGL010000178.1 GCA_947071955.1 uncultured Plesiomonas sp. | reverse complement strand
ATTTAATTGTATCAGGAGGTAAAAACCCATCATCAAACATAACGAACTTATGATTAATAAACTCTTCAGGACTTTTCGGCAAACCAAATTTTGCAATGTACGCAGGTGACGCATAAAACAAACGTCGGCCGGTACTCATTCGTTGCGCAATGAGATTTCCATTACTCGGTTTATACTGACTAAGCAAAATATCGCCATCAAAATCACCGTACCCTTCTTGAATCTGTATATGCTTGTGCACAATGCTGACATGTGGGTAAGCATCCAAAAAACCGGATAAAAAAAAGTTCGCTAATTGTGATCCAACGCGTGCTGAGGATGCTATCACCAGCTCACCGGAAACGTCTTGATGGCTTTCATCAATAAAGTTTTCCAGCTCTTTAATTTCATCTAATACTGAATAGCAGTGTTTTAAAACACCCTGACCTATTTCAGTGAGCTGAATTTGTCGAGTTGTACGTTCAAATAACCGCTGACGCAGCTGATCTTCAAAATAACGAATTCGGCGGCTGACCGTTGGCTGTGGAATATCGAGCTCTTCAGCTACACGGCTAAAACTGAGTTTTTCGGCAACCCGAATAAACAACATCATGTCATCTAATTTAAAGCGCATCTGAATCGTTCCTTCACTGAGACCTTCAGATAAAAAATCTGCCGAATAATACAGGATTACTCACGTTAAAGAAGTGTGCTTTTTTCTTCATCAAAAAATTAGCACACCTCTTCGGCATAATTATGTACATGAAAGATAGTTCAATAGAACGAATTGCACCAATAAATCCATTTATTTCATAAAGATAGTTTATTTACCTTAGCCTTTTTATAACGTCTCGTTTCATTAAAGTGAAAATGGCCGCTGATGGTCTAACCAGTTAAATAGTTGTTTCAAATCACGATCAATTAACGATAACCGCCAAAACGTGTGCTGCAGTTCGGCAGGAAGCGTACTTTCCGGTACAACAACCGTTTGATGACGAAGCGGAAATGCAGCAGCCCATTTCGCCAGATGATCAATACGCAAATTAATCGAGTCACTTTGCGGGTTGTGCATAGCATATTCTGTATAGACAACTTGTGTTTGCTGTTGTTCATACAAACTTTGAATTGCATCATGTAAACGGACAAGCAGCAGCAACAGTGAACGCCAATCTTGCAGATTACGGGGGCTAGCATTGGGTTCAAGATGCAGGTAATTCACTTCTTCATGTAGCTTCCGGTAAGCTCGGTTCGCCTGCCAAAGATAAACATGCACATTATCAGAGTGTTGGGTAATTGCTGATAACAACAATATTTCCTGTTTGATGAAGCGGCTCACATGTGAGTCAATCCACAAACGTGTCCAGCTTGGCATAATCAGGTGGATAGACAAAAATGCCAACGCCGTACCCAGCAAAGTGTCAAATACACGATACAGCGCAATCACAGGTTCGGTCGGGTTCATCTGTGCAATGGCAAATACAATCAGCATCGTCAGCCAAAAAACATGCACTTCGTAACGCATTTTATAATAAGTCGCGAATGCCATAAAGGTGACAATGCAGGTGAATACCAAAATCATTGGGCTGTTATGTACCCACACCAATATTCCTAACGCTAACATTCCGCCCATAAATGAGCCATAAAAACGGCATCGGATACGATTTTGGGCGGCTCCCAGTGGAGCAGTCAGAAGCACAATAAAGGCTGTTAGAGTGATCCAATACCCTTGTTGAACATGAAAATAGAGTGCCAGACTCTGCGCACAGGTCATTACCACCATCATTCTCAGGCCGTGCTGAACTTCACGCGAGCCCCATTGACAGGCTGTTTTAAGATTCTCGATAAAACTGACTCTATCACACGGCCATACCCGCTCAATTTCATCTTTATTCCAGCATGTCAGCATGCTCTGTAAGCGCTGATTTTTTTGCTGCCACACCTGCTGAATACTGCTAACCGATAAAGCCACTGATAAAGCCGCTTCACTGCCCTGCTCTGCATGAAACTCAGGTAATTCAAGCTGCTGGGTACGAATTGCAGTGCTAACGGCCATTAACCATTTACGGGTATCCCACGCCAGCTTGTCATGTTGATCAAGTTCATACAGTGTGCGGGCCAGACTGTTTAATCCGCCGGAAAATGCCAGCATCGCTTTAAATTCGCGGTAATAGCGACGACTGCGCAAGGTAGCAGGAATAGATCGCAGCCAGTTGGCCAGCACACCCAGTGCACTGTCAAAACGCTCGCGTTGCAGTAATGTCTGGCACGGATCAGTAAAAGCGTGTGAGGCTAAACTTTGTACATATTCAGCAAGGTGATGATTAACGTTGAGCAGTAAACGCTCTCCTTGGCGAGCAGAGCCACCAAACCAGCCAATTAATGAGAAAAACAGCGCTAAAAATACAGCGCCGGTGTTCGCAGCCAGTATAATTTGCCAGTGAATACCCTCTTGAGCAAAATGCAACGCCATGATCAGGGTAAAACCAAAATTGTAGGCAATCAGCTGAATGTATTTGCGCTGATTTCCCATCAGGCCATAAATCATGCCAAATAACGAAAGCATCAGCATGCCAAGCCATGGGGAAAGCACGTAAAACTGTGCGATCACGGTGGCCAGAATACAGATCAGACCGGAAAGAGATAACAGTCTTGCCCGTTTAGGATACGAAAGATCGCGGCCCAATACGCCCACCAGCCATGCAGTGATAAGGCCTCCTACACCGGCAGCAGGTTGCCCAGCCCACACACAAATGAGCAAAATCAACATCATAGGAATTGAGATACGGACACCATCAGGCAAATCAGCACGGCTGGGTAACCATTCAAGCAGGCGGGGAAACAACTTTTTCATACAATATTATTATCATTTACCACAATAACGCGCAGCCTGATAAACAGCGCGTAAGACATTAACCACACCGGATAACCTCCGGTAAAAAAGACAAGCCTGTTAATTGCTGTAACGTTCTGTTTTTTTTGAGCCGTAGTACTTCACACCCAAAATAATAAAAAACAGTGAAAAAACCTGATATTCAACCATCATAGAAGGGGTGAAATACGGTGCCATTTCAGAGATATAGAACCCACCGGAAATCAGCATTACCAGAATAATGCCTACCGCCAATACATTGATGAGTGATGTGGTGATAAATGCGGCAATCACAGAGCGCTGGAAAAATGGTTCACCCTTGGGAATTTGGCGAACGGCGTATTTCATCGCAAAAAAATAGCCCGATAACCCAACACCGATAGCCACTTCACTGATATCAATAAACAGTGAAAATATGCCATCAAGACAGATAAACAGCAGATACACTGCGCCGTAAGTCAGTACAAAAGGGGAAATCCATTTATTGCTCATAATATGTGATAGCCGCTTGCTGAATCAGGTTGGAAAAACTATAAATACGGGTGTGCAACAGGGCACATAAGCGATAAATCGTACGCTCAATAAGTGGAGATCTAAAGTCTCTCCGTGACTATATTGTGTTACAAATTAAATCAAAAGTGTGATCTGTAGTACATTTATCTTCGGTAACAAAACTTATCCCACCCTTTCATTTCAGCACCCCGTTCACGGGGATTCCCGTAGCATAAATATGGGATAAACACACATTTAGTGGTTTAATAGACAGGTAAATTTCCTATATCTGACAATGCCGAGAGAAGAATGAGCGAACAACAATGCTGGACTGAAGATGAGCTAATTGATAATGCGTATGACATTTTTCTGGAGCTCGCCTCTGACAATCTTGATCCTGCTGATATTATTTTGTTCAATTTGCAGTTTGAAGAGCGTGGCGCAGCTGAACTCGCTGATCTGAGCGAAGATTGGAGCAGCGAGATGGGCATTCCAACGGATGTAGATACGTACGCTGAAATTGTGATCGGTTTAGTGAACGAAGACGATGTGATTGATGATATTTTTGCCCGTATACTGCTTAATCGCCATAAAGAGTATAAAGAGTGCCATATTCAGTGGAAGCAGTAATTCAGACTGCTGAATAACGCTCTTTTGATAGGGCAATCTCTGCCCTATCAGCCTTTTATTTGGTTAATTTATTACCGTACAACGGCGCGGCTGACGCAACAACACCAACATAAACAGCACGTTAACCAATGCTATCAGTGCAAATAAACCGTTGTAACCCATCATCTCAATCATCAGCGCGCAGATCAGCGGCCCGCTTAAACTGCCCAGCGTATAACTCAGTAACAGTGTTTGGTTCATTGCCACCATTTCGTGTTTCTCAACCTGCTCACTGGCTTGCGCCATAGCTATCGGATACAAAGTAAACGCGGCAAACCCCATCCCTACCAGCGCAATAGCCAATACCCAGCGCGCATGATCAAGCATCAACCAGCAGGTACAAACCAGAATAATCACCACTTGCAACAGCAGTACGGTATTACGGCCATATTTATCAGCCAGCTTACCCATCGGAATTTGCCCGATAATGGCTGCCGAAATTAACAACGC
>CAMTGL010000177.1 GCA_947071955.1 uncultured Plesiomonas sp. | reverse complement strand
GATTAATGATCTGATGGAGCGTAAGACCGATGTTCGCCCGCCAGCAGGCTGGAGTGATCATCCACAGACAGCGCCAGCAGCAGAACCTGTTGTAGCAGAGCCAAGCGTGTCATCCGCTACATCTTCTGATGTGCCGGTAGCAGAAAGTACGCATACGCAGCCAACCGCTGAGGTTGCACCTGCTGTAGAAAACGATAAGCCAGAAAATAAATCAGACGATAAACCGTCGGTTTAACGCGCATTATCAATAAAACCCCGAGCTTGCTCGGGGTTTTTCTATTTCTGCCGCTATGTTACGTGACTATCGTTACCTGATAGCAGTTACGAAGCTGTTGCTACATGGCTGTGACTACATGGTTGCTACGTGATGAGTGTAATGGGTACGCCAGAACTTAACCTATGTTGATGAACGTGGCGGTTATTTAAAGGTGCAAACGCAGATGATTTTACGCAGTAAAAACCGAACTCTTGATCTGACCCGGCCCCAAATAATGGGCATTCTTAATGTCACGCCCGACTCGTTCTCTGACGGTGGCCAATTTAACCAGCAAACTCATGCTATTGCTCATGCTCGTGCTATGCAACGTGCGGGGGCTGCTATTATTGATATCGGGGGTGAATCAACGCGTCCGGGGGCAGATATCGTCAGTGAGGCACAAGAGCTGGATCGTGTTATTCCGGTTATTGAAGCGTTAAGCCGTGAGCTTGATGTCTGGATCTCGATTGATACCTACAAACCGGTGGTTATGCGTGAAGCCTGCCGAGCAGGTGCACATCTGATAAACGATATCAACGCCCTACAAAGTGAAGGTGCACTGGCTATTGCCGCTGCAGAGCAAGTACCGGTTTGCTTGATGCACATGCAAGGCACTCCCGATACCATGCAGCAGCAGCCGCAGTACCAAAATGTGATCAGTGAAGTCAGTACCTTTTTGCAGCAGCGCGCAGAAGCATGCCTTGCTGCGGGTATTTTACGTGAAAATATTTTGCTCGATCCTGGTTTTGGCTTTGGAAAAACGCTCGAACACAACTATCAATTGTTGAATCAGCTCGAAAAACTGCATGTACTGCACTATCCGTTACTTGTGGGGATGTCGAGGAAGTCAATGATTGGTAAACTACTCAACAATAAACTAGAAGAACGTTTGGCTGGAAGTCTGGCGTGTGCCCTGTTGGCGGCACAAAAAGGCGCTCAGATCATTCGTGTACACGACGTGCAGGAAACTGCCGATGTATTACATGTTATGCAGGCTGCACTAAAGACTAATTAAGGAATCTCATCCATGAGTAAGCGTAAATATTTCGGCACTGACGGGATCCGCGGCACAGTAGGGCAAGCACCTATCACCCCCGATTTTGTACTCAAACTCGGTTGGGCAGCAGGTAAAGTTTTGGCGCGTCATGGATCACGTAAAGTGCTGATCGGTAAAGATACGCGAATCTCTGGTTATATGCTTGAATCTGCGCTTGAAGCCGGTTTAGCGGCAGCAGGTCTCTCTGCCGCCTTTACCGGCCCTATGCCAACTCCGGCAGTGGCCTACCTCACACGTACCTTTCGTGCCGAAGCTGGTATTGTGATCTCCGCTTCTCATAACCCGTATGATGATAATGGTATTAAGTTTTTCTCTATTGATGGCACAAAACTGCCCGATGATGTTGAAGAAGCGATTGAAGCTGAAATGGAAAAACCACTGACCTGCGTAACATCAGCAGAGTTAGGGCGTGCAAGCCGCATTACAGATGCTGCTGGTCGCTATATCGAATTTTGTAAAAGCTGCTTTCCAAATGAACTGAGCCTAAGCCATCTGAAAATTGTGGTCGATTGTGCTAATGGTGCAACCTACCATATCGCCCCGAACGTATTGCGTGAACTGGGTGCAGAGGTGATCACCATTGGCTGTGAGCCAGATGGCATGAACATCAATGAAAAATGTGGTGCAACTGACACGCTGGCACTGAAAAAGCGGGTTTTGGCAGAAAAAGCTGACGTAGGTATTGCCCTTGATGGTGATGGTGACCGGATCATGATGATCGATCACCTTGGTAACCTGATTGATGGTGACCAGATCCTCTACATCATGGCCCGTGAAGCACTGCGTAATGGCAAACTAAAAGGTGGTGCAGTCGGTACGTTGATGAGCAACATGGGGCTGGAAATTGCCCTCAAACAACTGGGTATCCCGTTTGCCCGTGCAAAAGTAGGTGACCGCTACGTACTTGAAATGATGCTCGAAAAAGGCTGGCGTTTAGGCGCTGAAAACTCTGGCCATGTTATTGCACTGGATATGACAACCACAGGTGATGGTATTGTGGCGGGTTTGCAGGTTCTTGCCGCAATGGTTGGCAATAAAATGAGCCTTAGCGATCTTAGTAGTGGTATGACACTGTTCCCGCAAGTGCTTGAAAATATCCGCTTTGCTGGTGAGCATAACCCGCTTGATGCTGATGATGTAAAAGCGGCAGTGGTCGCTGTTGAAGCTAAAATGCAAGGCCGAGGCCGAGTTTTACTGCGAAAATCTGGTACTGAGCCTTTAATCCGCGTCATGGTAGAAGGTGAAAATCTAGATAACGTACGTCAGTATGCACTTGATATTGCCGCGGCAGTGAAAGCACAAGGCTAAAAAAGTACAACAGGTTATAAAGCGTGATTTAGACCAGTTATCAATATATTTAAATAGATTGGTAAAACCTAGCCTAAGTCACAGTAAAAACAAGATGAAGCGGCCTATGTGCCGCTTTTTTACTGAATACTAAAGTTTAGCCGTAATGGTGCTTGATTTTTCAGCAATTAATAGAGAAAACAAAAAATTACCTTGCGTGTATCGGGTACTTTCGCTAGTATTCTCTCCGCTCTTAGGTTTGAGAGCATCGTGTCGCGCTGGTAGTTTTGACTGTCCAGCACACTGCAAAGCGTTAACAAATGGATTAGACCATGTACGAAATTTTACTCGTAGTATATTTGTTAATCGCGCTGGGGCTAATCGGCTTGGTATTAATCCAGCAGGGCAAAGGCGCGGACATGGGAGCTTCATTCGGTGCAGGTGCTTCGAACACCGTATTCGGATCAGGTGGCTCCGGTAATTTCATGACTCGGACAACAGCAATTCTTGCTACGCTATTTTTTCTGATCAGTTTAGTACTGGGTAATATTACTCACAATCAAACTAAACCAGGCAGCGAGTGGGAAAACCTGAGTCAGCCAGCTGCAGCACAAGAAAAAGCAGCAGCGGTTAAAGTTGCGGATCAGAACAACGATATCCCAACTAAGTAATAAGTAAGCTGTAAAGAATTTGCCGTGGTGGTGGAATTGGTAGACACGCTACCTTGAGGTGGTAGTGCCCATTTAGTGGTGTGCGGGTTCAAGTCCCGCCCTCGGCACCAAGTTTGTAGACCTGATAAATCTTGAAAAAAAGATGGTCGCAAGATAGTATATTGCACGTTTCGGACGCGGGGTGGAGCAGTTGGTAGCTCGTCGGGCTCATAACCCGAAGGTCGTCGGTTCAAGTCCGGCCCCCGCAACCATTCTCTGATGTTAAGTTATCTCCTATACTTAATCAGAGAAGAGAAGAACACCATTTCTTCTCACGTCGCAATTGCGACAATCAGGGTCCAGTTGCTAAAAACCCCGATTTTCGGGGTTTTTTGTTATCTGTATACGGCGTCTTAGACGATGTGACTGGGCTTTTAGGCCCTTTTTTTATTTCTTGGGGGTTATCTTGGCAACGTTAGAACAGCAATTAACCCAGATGCTGGAAGCACCCGTACAGGCTCTGGGCTATGAGTTGGTAGGTGTCGAGTTTATCCGTGCCGGCCAACACTCCACTCTTCGTATCTATATTGACCATGAAAATGGTATCTATGTTGAAAACTGCGCTGAAGTGAGTCATCAGGCAAGTGCAGTACTAGATGTTGAAGATCCTATCTCTGTTGCATACAACCTTGAGGTTTCTTCACCTGGATTAGATCGCCCACTGTTTACCGCTGCACACTATGCACGTTTTATTGGCCATGATGTAACCTTGACGTTACGTATGGCAATGCAGAACCGTCGTAACTGGAAAGGTTCCATTGTTGGCGCCGAAGGCGAAATGATCACCATTTTAGTTGACGGTAAAAATGAAGTGTTCGCACTGAGCAACATCCAGAAAGCGAACCTGGTACCAAAGTTTTAAGGTCTGGATGAGGCACCTGAGATGAACAAAGAGATTCTGGCGGTAGTTGAAGCCGTTTCCAACGAGAAAGCTCTTCCACGTGAGAAGATCTTCGAAGCACTGGAAATTGCGCTTGCCACGGCAACCAAGAAAAAATACGAATACGACGTTGAAGTGCGAGTCAGTATCGATCGCCGTACCGGTGATTTTGACACTTTCCGCCGCTGGATGGTTGTTGAAGAAGTTACTCAACCGACCCGTGAGATGGAAATTGAAGCCTCTCGCCTGCTGGAAGAGAACCCGGATCTGCAACTGGGCGATTACGT
>CAMTGL010000176.1 GCA_947071955.1 uncultured Plesiomonas sp. | reverse complement strand
ATTATGCAAAGTCGATACAAACAAGCATTGCGGCAAGTCAGTCTTTTGCTTAATCCTGTTGAATAAAAGGGGTAATTTTCGTTGGTTTAACAGAAAAGGTCAGTACATCACTTTTTGTAATCGGAAATTGTGTAAAATCCACAGCCCATTCATGCTGCTTATATTCAATGGTACGCGTTTCTACTGTTGTAACAGAGTTCTCAGCATTCGCTACCGAAATCTGGCCAGTTTCTGTCGGGAAACGTACGATAACCCCAGCCACTTTAGGCATACGGCTGCGCGTAAAAAAGGTTCCCAACCGCTGGTAAAGCGTATTCATATCTGCCGCCAGCGCTTGTAACTGCTGACCAGAAATAGTTGTTGTCATTGGCAACGTGGCCAACACCTGAACCGAGATATCACAAGGTGTAGTATTCGCTGTTTCAATAGTGATATTGGGGTTAATACTGCGCAAATTACTGTCTTGTGGAACCCGTATTTCACCGGTCTCATCTACACTTATCTGCTCATTATTCCGCCCAGAACTCATTGTGATACGCATGATCTTACAACTTTGTTTGGTTTGTGGATCACGTAAAAAATAGGCTAACCGTGCCGCTAATTTCGTTTCATCAGCACTATTTACGCGTGAAACATCATCATAAAATGTCTTATATTCGAACACTTGGCTTGCTGCATCAGCATAGCCTGCTGACAACCCCAAAAAAACCAAACACCCACAATAGAACACCACATGTACAGCCTTGAATAGAGAGTTTCCTTTTATTGTTGTTTTTTTACTTTTGATTTTGTCGTGCGCATTCAAAACGGTAGCAGCATACATAGCAACACCCTGTCATTATGATAGATTACATTTACCGCAATACTTTTACCTGAAAACACAATGCTTAACATGATTAAAGTAAAAGATTGCTGTATTGCTTGATAAAAAACAAATCTGGAGCACTATAATTTGTGCTTTACGAATGAAAAGAGGAAAATTGTTTGGTTAAAGGGAAAACGGCTTTCCATTCTGCAGCGTTACCCTTATCATTCGCGCTCTTTTTTATATTCAGTGGCGTCTTTGGTTAACAGTCTTTTCCAAAGACGGTTCTATCTGTACACATTAAGGATAGAGTAAGAAGCTAAATGACTGAACTACGCTCTCATTCACCGGTAGTAGAACTCCGAGCCATTCGTAAAGGATTCGACGGCAGAGACATCATCTCGAATCTTGACCTCACCATTAATGACGGTGAATTTTTAACCATTCTAGGGCCTTCAGGTTGCGGGAAAACAACCGTTCTGCGCTTAATTGCAGGGCTTGAAGATGCTGATGAAGGTCGTATTATTCTTGATAATCAAGATATTACTGATATCTCGGCAGAACATCGTCACGTCAATACCGTATTCCAAAGCTATGCGCTCTTTCCCCATATGTCGGTGTTTGAAAACGTCGCCTTTGGCCTGCGCATGCAAAAAGTACCTGCCAGTCAAATTGAGCCACGCGTGATGGATGCGCTTCGCATGGTGCAACTTGACGATATGGCAACTCGCAGCCCGCACCAGCTTTCCGGTGGGCAGCAACAGCGTGTTGCTATTGCACGTGCGGTAGTCAACAAGCCAAAAATATTATTGCTTGATGAATCACTCTCAGCACTTGACTACAAACTGCGCAAGCAGATGCAAAATGAGCTAAAAGCCTTACAACGTAAGCTGGGTATCACGTTTGTTTTCGTTACCCATGATCAGGAAGAAGCCCTGACCATGTCAGATCGCATTATTGTTATGCGTGATGGTCGTATCGAGCAAGATGGCACACCACGTGAGATCTATGAAGAGCCACGCAACTTGTTTGTGGCCCACTTTATCGGCGAAATTAATATTTTCACTGCCGAGATCATCGAACGTGTGGATGCCGACCGTGTACTGGCGAATGTCGAAGGCCGTGAATGTCATATCCATAATGTCATGATGGATGTATCAGCCGGCGATAAAGTCAATGTGCTGCTGCGCCCTGAAGATTTGCGGATTGACGAAATTCACAATACCGATCAGGTTGATGGCATCATCGGTTATGTTCGTGAACGTAATTACAAAGGCATGACGCTAGACTCCACCGTTGAGCTCGAAAGCGGAAAATCTGTCATGGTCAGTGAATTCTTCAATGAAGATGATCCTGATGTTGACCACTCACTCAACCAAAAAGTTGCTGTAACATGGGTTGAAAGCTGGGAGGTGGTACTCGCCGATGAAGACAACGCGTAAGTTTCAGAATACCGTCATCACCACCATTGTTGCTTGGTTAGTGTTGTTTGTTTTTATCCCTAACCTAATGATTATTGGTACCAGTTTTCTGGTGCGTGATGATGCAAACCTGATCCAGCTCACCTTCACGCTGGACAACTATACCCGCTTGTTTGACCCGCTCTACGCCGAAGTCATGTGGCATTCACTCTCAATGGCCATGATCGCGACGTTTTTGTGTCTACTCATCGGATATCCGTTTGCCTACACCATTGCCCGCATGAAGGCCAAATGGCGGCCTATACTGCTCTTTTTGGTGATAGTCCCATTTTGGACGAACTCACTGATCCGCACCTATGGCCTGAAAATATTCATCGGCACCAAAGGGTTACTCAATACGCTACTGCTTTCTGTTGGCATTATCGATCAACCTCTGCGTCTGATGTATACCGAAACTGCCGTTATTATGGGGTTAGTGTATATTCTCTTGCCTTTTATGGTGCTGCCGCTCTACTCCAGCATTGAAAAGCTCGATAACGCTTATATTGAAGCTGCGCGTGATTTAGGCGCAAATAAATTTCAGCGTTTTATCAAAGTGATCCTTCCCCTCACTATGCCGGGGATTGTAGCCGGTTGTGTTTTGGTTTTGCTTCCTGCCATGGGGATGTTTTATGTCTCTGATTTACTTGGCGGTGCCAAAAATTTATTAATCGGTAATGTGATCAAAAGTCAGTTCCTCAATATCCGTGACTGGCCATTTGGCGCAGCAACCAGCGTAACTCTGACCTTATTGATGGGGCTGCTGCTGTTTATCTATTATCGGGTAGGAAAACTGCTTAATCGTAAAGGTGAGCTAGAATGATAGGACGTATATTTCGTGGCGGTTTCATGCTTACGGTTTATGCCTATTTGTATATTCCTATCGGCATTTTGATTGCAAACTCCTTTAATAAATCAAAATACGGAATTAAATGGGAAGGTTTCAGCCTTAACTGGTATGAACGGCTGATGAACAATGACAGCCTGATACAAGCGGCGCTGCACTCCATCACCATTTCTGTACTGTCAGCAACCATGGCAACATTGATTGGTGCTATGGCTGCTGTGGCACTGTTCCGTTACCGTTTTCGGGGCAAACCGTTTGTCAGTGGCATGCTGTTTGTGGTGATGATGTCACCCGATATTGTTATGGCAATTTCACTGCTCGCTCTGTTTGTGGTTGCCGGTGTTTCGCTCGGCTTCTGGTCTTTGCTGTTTGCACATATCACTTTTTGTCTGCCTTTTGTCGTAGTGACTGTGTACTCACGCCTGAAAGGGTTTGATGTCAGAATGCTCGAAGCTGCCAGAGACTTAGGTGCAAGTGAAACCATCATTCTGCGAAAGATTTTACTGCCACTGGCTATGCCGGCGGTTGCCGCTGGATGGCTGCTCAGTTTTACGCTATCGCTTGATGATGTCGTAGTGTCTTCATTTGTGACAGGGCCAACCTACGAAATTTTACCGTTAAAAATCTACTCCATGGTAAAAGTTGGCGTATCGCCAGAAGTCAACGCGCTAGCAACACTCATGCTGGCAGGTTCACTGGTTTTAATCATCACAAGTCAGCTGTTGTTACGCAAAAAGGTTACGTAAAAAATAACGTAACAATACGCATAGCAGCCACAATATCAGGCTTAAAGGTAACCTTATACGTGTATTCGGGCGTAGTAAGAAACCGTAAGATTGATAATATGGAACAGGCAGGGGATTACACACTTTTTAGTAACGCCCTGATTTATTTTACTTACTTAGAGGAGAGTCTTGAATGAAACGATGGTCACGTCTTCTTGTTGCGGGGATGATGGCGCTCGGCATTCAAGTTGCGAATGCGGCTGAGGATAATGTGGTCTACTTCTATAACTGGTCGGAGTATATTCCTTCTGGTCTGTTAGAAGAGTTCACTAAAGAGACTGGAATCAAGGTGATCTACTCCACCTATGAATCCAACGAAACCATGTATGCTAAGCTCAAAACATTGGATAAAGCCAATGCTTACGATCTTGTCGTGCCTTCAACCTATTACGTAGATAAAATGCGTAAAGAGGGTATGCTGCAAAAAATCGATAAAGCTCAGCTATCTAACTATAAAAACTTAGACCCTGCTCTGCTCAATAAACCGTTTGATCCCAACAACGATTTCTCTATTCCCTATATCTGGGGCGCAACAGGGATCGGTGTAAATACGGATGTGATTGATGCAAGCAGCGTCACATCATGGGCGGATC
>CAMTGL010000175.1 GCA_947071955.1 uncultured Plesiomonas sp. | reverse complement strand
GCCCATTTGCGACCCTGCGGGCTAATCGGCAGCTGGAGACTTACCCCATGCGGGTTTTATTCCCTTTTCTGGCATTATACCGCCGCCATTGGATCCGCATGGCACTGGGTATTGCACTGGCTATCGTGGCGCTTGCTGCCAGTATTGGCCTATTATCGTTGTCTGGCTGGTTTTTGGCCGCCTCTGCCATTGCCGGTGTCACGCTCACCAGTGCCACATTCAACTATATGTTGCCAGCCGGTGGTGTGCGTGGGCTGGCCATTTTTCGCACAGCATCGCGCTATTTTGAACGCGTAGTCAGCCATGATGCCACATTTCGGGTGCTTACCCACCTGCGGGTATTCTGCTTTAGCCGTATCATTCCGCTCTCACCCGGCGGATTAGCAAAATACCGCCAGACCGAACTGCTCAACCGACTCGTGTCAGATGTCGATACCCTTGATCATATCTACCTGCGCCTGCTCTCACCGCTAGTCTCGGCCCTGCTGATCATTATTAGCACAACCCTCCTGCTCTCTTTGCTTGATGTTCGTTTAGCGCTGACACTTGGCGGGATCATGCTGGTGCTTTTGCTGGTGATCCCAGTTATTTTTTATCAGGCAGGAAAACCTGTCGGACAAAATATTCACCGCCAGCGCAGCCTCTACCGTGTGCAACTGGTCGAATGGTTGCAGGCACATGCAGAGCTGGTGATTTTTGGCGCAGCTAACCTGTACCGCGATAAACTCGATCACACCGAGCAACAATGGCAACAAAGTCAGAAACAAGAGGCCAGCCTTGCGGCATGGGCACAAAGTCTGATGGTGCTCGCCTCAGGTCTGACACTGGTGCTGATGCTGTGGCTGGCGGCCGATAATATTGGCGGAATACAACATGCTGGAGCCATGATTGGCCTGTTTACGTTTGTCACGCTTGCTGCATTTGAAGCATTAGCTCCCGTAGCCGGTGCATTTTTACACCTTGGTCAGGTTATCGCCTCGGCTGAACGGGTAAACAATGTTATCTCACAACAACCCGATGTCGTGTTTATCCCTGAAACACAAACCACAGCACAGACAGTTTCCCCTGCTAATGTCCGTCTAAATGACAGTACACTACACTTAGAACAGGTGAGTTTTGCCTACTCGCCAACGGAATCAGCGGTATTAAACAAGATCTCGTTAACACTTAACCCAGGGCAACATATTGCGTTATTGGGAAAAACCGGGTGCGGAAAATCAACGTTGTTGCAATTGCTGACTCGTGCTTATGATCCACAACTAGGCCATATTTTGCTCGGTAATCAACCCTATCAGGCGCTAACTGAAACCCAACTGCGCAGCATGATCTCTGTTGTCTCACAGCGAGTACATATCTTTAGCGCTACGTTGCGCCAGAACCTGTTAATGGCCGCGCCTACTGCCTCTGATAATCAGCTTTCCAACGTGCTAAACGCCGTCGACTTAACCGCACTGCTGGAGGATGAGGGGCTTGATATGTGGCTAGGTGATGGTGGAAGGCCGCTCTCTGGTGGTGAGCAACGCAGGCTTGGGCTAGCACGCGCCCTGCTACACGATGCACCTATCATGCTGCTTGATGAGCCCACCGAGGGGCTAGACGCAGAAACTGAGCAGAGAATACTGGCACTGCTGGCAGAACATACTCAAGGGAAATCGGTCATTTATGTCACCCACCGCTTGAGCGGGTTAGCCGATTATGATCAGATCTGTTTAATGGAAGAGGGCCAGATCATTGAACAGGGCTCGCATCAGCAGTTAATGACCGAACAGGGGCGCTATTATCAGTTACATCAACGCCTGTAAGCCTGTTTTCAAAAAGGGTAATTATCTGTAATGCGATTAACTCAACTCTCTCTTACGGATACGTATTTTCCCTCCCCCGAACTTGCATTGACAGATCCGGATGGTCTGCTTGCGTATGGGGGAGATCTGCGGCCTGCACGCCTGTTGGCCGCCTATCAACAGGGTATTTTCCCATGGTTTAGCGATCAAGAACCGATCCTCTGGTGGTCTCCTAACCCGAGGGCGGTGTTTGTTCCCGCTACGCTGTCTCCTAACCGCAGTATGCGAAAATGGCTAGCTAAAATGCCGTACAAAATTACGCTGAATCAGGCATTTTCTGCAGTAATCGAACAATGTGCGGCCGTTCGACAGGGAAATACATGGATCTCTGCCGATATTTGTCAGGCTTATACCCATTTGCATCAACAAGGTATTGCGCATTCAGTGGAAGTCTGGCGAGGCAGTCATTTAGTTGGTGGCTTGTATGGCATTGCCATGGGTCAGCTATTTTGTGGTGAATCTATGTTTTCACTGCAACCTAATGCCTCAAAAACTGCACTGCTGGTATTTAATCACCATTTTCAGCAAGCTCAGGGAAAACTGATTGATTGTCAGGTGATGAATCCGCATTTAGCATCATTGGGCGCTCAGACTTTACCCCGAACCGTGTTTTTACAGCAATTACATACGCATCAACACGCTATGTTATCGCAAGATTTTTGGCACGCACGGCAGCTTGATTATCCGCATACACCGTTGTGCACCACCCGTACCGCTGTCGCGCACAGTATTCAAACCCGTAATGAATAACCATGTCATCTGATCATCAAACCACACAGCAAAAACAGATTATGCTCTGGCTAACACCGCTCGGCACATGCAGCTATTTACCTGAGCAATCCGAACAGATAGGGGTTGTTTCTGGTACTGAGTGGCATACGCCTGAGGGATACTCACAACTTCTGGCACACGGCTTTCGCCGAAATGGTACTGCCATTTATAAACCGCACTGCCCTGAATGCTACGCATGTAAGCAATTACGTGTTTCAGTGGTTGAATTTCAACCTAGTCGCTCACAAAAACGTGCATTGCAACATTGGCATGCCGTGTCATGGCAGATTTGTGATAAACTACCGCCTGAGTTTTTTACTCTTTATGCCAAGTATATCAATGCTCGGCATGCCAGCGGCAGTATGTATCCACCGAATAAAGAACAATTTGAATCTTTTGTTCAGTGTTGCTGGTTAACAGTGGCTTATCTGTGTATGTATCAGGGCGATCAGCTGATTGCAGTAGCGGTAACGGATGTACTACCCGACTCTCTGAGTGCTTGTTATACATTTTTTGACCCCGGATTCAGTCAGCACTCTCCCGGTGTTGCCATGCTGGTAAAACAGCTTGAATGGGCGCAACAAAGCGGGAAACGCTGGGTATACCCCGGTTACCAGGTTGATGCATGTAAGGCGATGTCTTATAAAAAACGATTTCGCCCAGCGCAAGAGTTAACACAGACAGGTTGGCAATGGGTTGATAAATGCTGAGTTTTAACCAGCTTTATGCCCTGTTGCCTTTACACTACCAACGTTTTTCGGCATTATCTGCCGGTTATTATTCAGGTTGTAAGCCTTAACGAGGAATCGATGTCTAAAGAAGACAGCATTGAAATGCAAGGCACCGTGCTAGACACGCTGCCAAACACCATGTTCCGTGTAGAACTGGAAAACGGTCACGTTGTGACTGCTCATATCTCCGGTAAAATGCGTAAAAACTATATCCGTATTCTGACTGGCGATAAAGTGACTGTGGAAATGACACCGTACGACCTGAGCAAAGGCCGTATCGTGTTCCGTAGTCGCTAATTGCGGTGATAAAAAAAACCCGGATTAAAATCCGGGTTTTTTCTTTTTAGTCTTGCCATTATAACTGAATGATAAAATTAGCCACCCGCTGTTATACGTGCAGCTAACGGATATCACTCAGCACACAGGTTCAGTGCAAGGTACTCTCTTCTTCTTTATCTTTACGCGCATGTGCGCTACTGAACACATAAGTCAACTCGCCTGCGGTAAGATCAACATCAACTTTCACCACACCACCGTGCGTCAAAGAACCAAACAGCAGCTCATTAGCCAACGGTTTTTTCAGGCTCTCTTGAATAATGCGGGTCATTGGCCGCGCGCCCATTGCCTGATCGTAACCTTTTCCAGCTAACCAATCACGAGCCTGTGCGCTGACCTCCATTGATACCCCTTTCGCATCAAGCTGTGCTTGCAGTTGTACGATAAATTTATCCACTACCTGATGAATAATTTCCGGCGTCAGATGGTTGAACCAGATAATGTTATCCAACCGGTTACGAAACTCCGGTGAGAACACTTTCTTAATCTCACCCAGTGCATCAGTACTGTTATCCTGCTGCTGGAAGCCTATCGATTTACGCTGAGTCTCATGTACCCCTGCGTTAGTGGTCATCACTAGCACCACATTACGGAAATCAGCCTTACGCCCGTTGTTGTCGGTCAACGTGCCGTTATCCATTACCTGTAACAACAGATTGAATACATCAGGGTGTGCTTTTTCAATTTCATCAAGCAGTACCACAGAGTGTGGGTGCTTAATGACAGCATCGGTTAGCAAGCCCCCCTGATCAAAACCAACATAGCCCGGTGGCGCACCAATTAAGCGGCTAACGGTGTGTCTTTCCATGTACTCTGACATGTCAAAACGCAACAGCTCAATGCCCATGGCGCGTGCCAGTTGTACGGTAACTTCGGTTTTACCTACACCGGGTGGGCCGGCAAACAGGAATGACCCCACCGGGTTATTG
>CAMTGL010000174.1 GCA_947071955.1 uncultured Plesiomonas sp. | reverse complement strand
CATATGAGTTGGTGATCACCGACATCATGATAAGCCCCGGCACAATAAACTGCATATAGCTAAAACCGTGCATATCACCAATACGTGAACCAATCAGGGTGCCAAAAATCACAAAGTAGAGCGACATAGTAATCACTGGCGGAACGAGGGTTTGTACCCAAATTCGCATAAAACGGGTGATCTCTTTGATCCAGATACTTTGCAGTGCCACCCAATATAAACGCATCATGCTTGCACTTCCTTTTGATCGCCTTTTACTAATGTGACAAACAGCTCTTCCAGCCGGTTGGCTTTGTTACGCATACTTAAAACCTGAATTCCCTGCTGACTCAGTTGGCTAAATACGCCATTTAACCCCTGTTCACGCGCCACGATAACCTCGATGGTATTGGTATCAATGACCTTGATTTGATAGCCATTCAGTTTTGGCAACGGGCTGTGTGGGGCAAGATCTAAGATAAAGGTTTCGTTTTCAAGCTGGCCGAGCAGATTTTTCATCGAGGTATTTTCAATCAGCTCACCGCCCTGAATGATGCCGATATTACGGCACAACATTTCAGCCTCTTCCAGATAGTGGGTGGTCAGAATGATGGTAGTTCCCTGCGCATTAAGCTCTTTTAGAAAGCCCCACATTGAGCGGCGCAGTTCGATATCAACACCGGCAGTCGGCTCATCGAGGATCAACAGTTTAGGCTCATGCATCAGCGCACGGGCAATCATTAAACGGCGCTTCATGCCGCCAGAGAGCATGCGGGCACGTGAATCGCGTTTTTCCCATAAATCGAGCTGTTTGAGGTACTTTTCAGCGCGGATCAAGGCATCATGGCGGGTAATGCCATAGTAACCAGCCTGATTCACTACAATTTGCAGCACGGTTTCAAACGGGTTGAAGTTAAACTCTTGCGGCACTAGCCCTTGCTGGCGCTTTACATTCACCAAATCAGTATCGAGATCATGGCCGAAAACCTTCACACTGCCGGCAGTTTTATTCACCAGTGAGGTAATAATACCGATAGTGGTTGATTTTCCTGCACCGTTTGGCCCGAGCAGTGCGTAAAAATCACCGGCCTCAACGGTCAGATCAATGCCGCGCAGTGCCTGCACGCCGTTAGCATATCGTTTTGTTAACCCTTTAATTTCCAGCGCATGCATAGGCTATTTACTCCTAATTTGATCCTAATTGCGGTTTGATGCTTTCCTATAAAAGTTACTGTTTGTATTTTTCAGTTGGTCTTTTATATTAAGCGAATCTGATTATACTCACGCCACACTGACTTAACAGGGATGCCACGGATGCACAACATTGAGCGACTACTTCAAAATAACCAGATCTGGTCTGAAAATATCAGCCACGAAGATCCCTCGTACTTTGAGCGTTTAGCCCAGACGCAAAAACCGCGCTATCTATGGATTGGCTGCTCTGACAGCCGCGTTCCGGCAGAACGCCTGACCGGTATGGCGCCGGGTGAGTTGTTTGTGCACAGAAATGTGGCCAATTTGGTGATCCACACCGATCTGAACTGCCTGTCTGTTGTGCAGTATGCCGTTGATGTGCTGCAAGTTGAACATATCATTATTTGTGGGCATTACAGCTGTGGCGGGGTTCAGGCTGCAATTGATAATCCAGAACTGGGGCTTATCAATAACTGGCTGCTGCATATTCGTGATATCTGGTACAAACATAGCCACCTGCTGGGTAAAATTCCCCATGAAGAGCGTGCCGATATTCTCAGTGAGCTCAATGTTATTGAACAAGTGTATAACTTAGGCAACTCTACGATTATCCAGTCAGCATGGAAACGCGGACAGGAAGTGATGGTGCATGGCTGGGTATACGGTATGCAAGACGGCAAGCTGCGCGATCTGAAAGTAGGCGCAACCAGCCGTGAAACGCTTGAGATGAACTATCGCAGTGCCATGTCAACGCTTATCCAACAGCATCAACAATTGGCACCACGCGAAGCGTAATTACGCTATAGGTACAACTTTACCCACGTAAGGTAGGTTGCGGTATTTTTGAGCATAATCAATACCGTAACCTACAACAAACTCATCAGGAATGGTAAAACCGACCCACTCAACCGGCACTTCCACTTCACGGCGCTCTGGCTTATCCAGCAGAGTACAAATCGCCAGTGATTTTGGGTTACGCAGGCTCAAAATCTCGCGCACTTTGCTTAAGGTATACCCGGTGTCGATAATATCTTCTACGATCAACACATCTTTGCCATTAATGTCATCATCCAGATCTTTTAGGATACGAACATCACGGTTACTGTTCATGCTGTTGCCATAGCTTGAGGCAGTCATGAAATCCACCTCTTGTGGCAGGTCAATCTCGCGTGCAAGATCAGCCATAAACATGAATGAACCACGCAATAGACCGACCAGTACCAGATCCTGACTATTGCTATATTGTGCGGTAATTTGCGCACCCAGCTCAGCAATCCGGTTTCTTACAGCCTGTTCAGTAATCAAAACTTCAACGGTATGTTTCATACTTCTCACGTTTTCTGGCGGGAATTGAAGGTAAAGTTTACCACAAGCTGCCGTGTGTTCGGTATCTGCAATCTGCATCATCAATATGCATGCAAGTTCGCATTGGTGATGTACGCGCGATCTTCTGCAACCTTAATCGGCAACAACCTTACTCTGCAGCAAACAGTACCGGCTGTTCACACTCCACCGATAAGGTCACCCGCTGGCCCGGCATTAGGTGCGTGGTAGAGTTGATAATCAGGCACACCCCCGCCAGCTCAACGTGATAACAACTCATGCTACCGAGAAATTGCCGCTCAACCACTTGGGCAAGACCGTTATGATCTGCGCGTAACGTCATCTGTTGCGGGCGCAAAAGCCAGTCAACGCGGCTCTCTGGCGTAAACGGCAGCGGCTGTGGAAACGTAAAGGTGCCAATAACCGTATCCAGACGCTGTTTGTCGAGCACGCGAGCGCTCAGGTAATTGGCCGTGCCGAGAAAATCGGCCACAAAACGGCTACAAGGTTGGTGATACAGCTGTGAAGGCTCACCGATTTGTGCAATCACGCCATCATTCATCACCGCCATACGATCAGAAAACGCAAATGCCTCTTCTTTGCTATGGGTAACAAAAATGGCAGCCACTCCGCGCGCTTTAAGGATTTGTCGAATCTCTTGGATCATCGCAAAGCGCACTTGGGTATCAATATTGGAAAACGGTTCATCAAGCAGCAACAACGCCGGATCGCAGGCCAGTGCACGCGCAATAGCAACACGCTGCTGCTGCCCGCCGGATAACTCATGCGGGAAACGATCATCAAGCCCGTCAAGGCGCACGAGCGACAACATCTCTTGCACCGTGGTATCAACCTGGCTGCGTGGTTGGCCGTGCAGCCCGAAAGCCACATTCTGAGCCACGGTCAGGTGTGGAAAGAGCGCATAATCCTGAAAGATCATGCCAATATTGCGCTTCTCAGGGGCTAAATTTAGCCCCTGACGGCTGACGGTCTGCTGGCCAATCACGATTTCGCCATCACTCAATGGCAACAGGCCGGCCACCGCTTTGAGCAGGGTGGTTTTACCACACCCGCTTGAACCAAGCAGACACAGGATCTCTTTTTCCATCACATTCAGAGACAGATTTTCCAGTACCGCTCTTCCCTGATAACGGCATGTCAGGTTGGTAACAGATAATGCATACATATCAGGATTTCCGCTGTAACGAGAGGTTAAGCCAGATCACGGGCAACAACCCCACCAGCACTAAAACCAGAGCCGGCAATGCCGCTAACTCAAGTTGCTCATCAGAGGTGAAGGTAAACACATGGGTCGCCAGCGTATCAAAGTTAAATGGGCGCAGCAGCAATGAGGCATTCAGCTCTTTCATACTTTCGATAAACACCATCATGCCCGCGGTCAGTAAACCACGACGCAACAGCGGCAAGTGTACCCGCCTCAACATCGACAATGGTTTACACCCCATAGTACGGCTGGCCATATCTAATGAAGGCGATATTTTACCTAAGCTGCTCTCAATTCCCCCAACAGCCATGGCCGAAAACCGCACGCTGTAGGCAAACACCAGCGCCAGCAGTGAGCCACTGAAAATTAACCCAGGCATCGGTAAACCTGCCCATTTAGCCATGCCATTTAGCCCGTGATCAGCCGCAGTCAGCGGGATCAGTAAACCAATAGCCAGCACCGTACCCGGTACCGCATACCCGAGCGATGCCATCCGCATCGGCACGGCACTGCGAGGGGTCTGGCTTAAACGACGATAAAAATTGAGCAGCAGTGCCAGCAGCAGAGTCACGCCAGCAGCCAACAGAGAAACCAGCAAACTATTGCCGCTGTAGATCAAAAATTCACTGGTCCATGATTCGCTAAAATAGTGCGTAACCCAGTAGAGAAGTTTGCCAACAGGTAAACCAAACGCCAGCAGTAACAGCCCCCAGCAGTAAGTTTGTGCAGCCGGTGATCGCCAGCCCGTTAAGCGGATCAACTCATGGGCTTCACGCCCCATGCCCTTTTGGTACACCTGCTGCCGACGGCGGCTGTAGCGCTCAATACTGACCAGAAAAAACACCGCGAGCAACATCAACGAGGCCAGACGAGAAGCCGAACTCAGA
>CAMTGL010000173.1 GCA_947071955.1 uncultured Plesiomonas sp. | reverse complement strand
GAGTTGGGATCACTTTACTGTCTTTATTCGCATTTTCATTGAGCAAAGCGGCATTGCTCTGCTCAATTAACCCGCGAATTTCACTGTTCAAACGGCTGGTTTTTTCACGCGCAACATCACGATCGTGACGATACTCAATGTAGGCTCTTGCAACCGCTTTATGCGGCCCAGACATCAGCTGGTTTTCCACTGCATTTTGAATGGTATGAATGGCCACTTCCTGCGCGCCATTAAGGGAGGATTCAACAGCCTCAGCCACGGCCTCAGCATAGGCAGGTTCCATCTCTTCAACCGTTCGAGCGGCACTGATCACTGCATTTTTAATCATTTTTGCATCGAACGCTACACGGCACCCGTCACGCTTAATTACAACCGGCTTCACTGAACTTCCTCCACTTGCTACCAACCCGCCATACTTTATGCAAAACACTAAATATTGATGAGATGATAAAGCTATCTACTAGATGTGGTGTATTAGGCGAGATTACGCGGTTTGATACATTGATCTAGATCAACTGTTTTTCGTGAGCGATTCTTTCCCACGCAATATTATTACGCTTCGTCGGCCGCTTCACATCGCCCCTTATCAGATTATATTTCGCTTGTTAACTGCTTTTTCCTCGCAATTTTCACTTCTGCTAACGCTCAAAAATACACCAGAAAAACAGTCTAAAAAATCGCCTATCCCAGAAAAAAACAGACGTTGTATACCGAAGTTTCACTTCCATCATCAACAGGCCACATCCCCCCTATTTCTGCCGCCACATAGAACGCGAAAACACCGGATTTTAGGCATAAAAAAACCCGCCATTCTGAAATGAAGACGGGTTATTGATCACAGTGAATATTTTACAGCATGCATTATGATCGGTTTTACGAATTTACTTCGCGGCATCCTGATGATCTTCATGCGGATGCTTTTTCTCGCATTTCTCAGCTCGACGTTCTTGTTGAGTTTTCTGTGGCTTTTTCTTTAAATCGTGGCTCATATTAACTCTCCAGATCAGTGAAACTCACTCCATTTACCGCCTGTTAGCCTGAAATAGCAAGCCATTACTCCCGCTAATCCTGCGCCACAGCGTAACGTTAACTTGCCTCTGACTGGAAAAATGGCACTTGTATCTTTCCGTTACCGGCTGTTTAATCTTCCCTTATCATGTCTGTCTTAAAGCCTGTTTGTGTTTTATATGGCGATCATAGCGCGCCAGCATATAGGCATAAATACCGCCGACCGCCGCGCCAAAGAGGTGGCTTTCAAAACTAACCCGCAATTGGGTGGGGAAAAGGCCAAAAAACATCACGCCGTAAATCAGTACCACCGTAAAGGCAATCAGCAGTGATTTTACACTGCGCAAAATCAGCGCATAGACCAGCAAATAGGCCCACAGCCCGTAAACAACCCCACTTAATCCCACATGATAGGCTTGTCGACCAAACAACCAGACCAATACACCGCCGCCTACCCACACCAGCGCCAACAAGCCATAATAACGCCCAGAACCGTAACGCGATACCAACCATGATAACAGCGTAAAGGGCAATAAATTACTCAACACATGTGCCCACGAGCCATGAATTAGCGGGGCCAGTAGCAGTGAAGGTAGCGGGTTTGTACTGCCCGGCTGTACACCAAATTGTGTCAAATAGCCGCTTCCCAGCATATTCAGGAATTGAAACAAAACACACAACGCATCAATTACCAGAATAACCCACAGTACTCGCGGAAAACGTTTCATCATATTTTCATCCTGTTATCACAACCTTAAGCTTATCCACACTCATTAATATCAAAAAATATCCGGCCCAGAAACTTAAACGAAACCAACACCAATCCTCTGTTTTAATCAAAAAACTCGTGATTAATACCCAAGCCTTGTAAACCGTTCACACATAAAGTTGCCATTCATACTTACTTTATGTGCATGGATTCACATTGGTGAACCTACACATTAGAAAACCACTACCACCCTATTCATGGATTTGAACACATCATGGAAATGCTCAATCACCAGCTCTTCTTACTGATCAATGCCAGTAATACACAATCTTTTGGCCTGTTTATTTTTGCCCAATTTATGGCTACATGGATGATCTATCTGATTCTCAGTGCACTCTGTTTAGCACTGCTTTTTGGCCCACCACAAGTCAAAGCAGCCATTATAACCGCACTCGGATGCGGACTATTAGGCTACCTGTTCTGTACCATTATCGGCCAGATTTTCCCACACCCGCGGCCTTTTATGCTGCCCATCGGGAAAACTTTCCTGTATCACAAAGCCAATGCCTCCTTTCCCAGCGGGCATGCTACCTTGGTCTTCAGCCTTGGTTTCTCTTTATATCTATCACGCTTTCGGGCAGCAGGTGCCGCCATTCTACTCACAGGCGTAGGCATTGGCTGGGCTAGAGTCTTTCTCGGTGTACACTTTCCCTTTGATATTCTTGGCGCTATTCCCGTCAGCCTGTGTGCCGCAGGGTTAACACAGCCTATTGGTAAAAAGATACAAGCCAAATTCAACACCTACTTTAAAGGATGCAGAGCATAACTTTATTCAGGGAAATGGGGCTTATGAGCCCCTTATGTACCACCAAACGCTAAAACTCTGGCTCTAGCACAGGCCGTGATTGCCATATTCTTGCTTGTAGTTAGGTGTATGTAGTATAGGTATAATGCAGCCATGACCTTTTTTATTGAGCATGGAATGCAGAACATGAGCCTACCACGCATACTGATTCTTGGTGCAAACGGCTATATCGGAACCAGCCTCATTGCACACCTTATACCGCAAGGCTATAACATCCGAGCTGTGGCACGTGATACCGCTACTCTCAGCAATCAGACGTGGGCAAGATCACCACAAGTTGAGTTGGTCTACGCTGATTTGCAAAAAGCAGAAACACTCAACGGTTTACTGACCGACATTGATATCGTGTATTACCTTGTACACAGCATGAATGATGGCAACCACTTTTTAGCACAAGAGCAGAGTGCGGCCACACATTGCGCACAGATACTGCAGCAATCATCAGTGAAAAAAGTCATCTATCTTGGTGCATTACAACCACACGCAAAGCAATCAGAACACCTGCAAGCCCGTCGGATCACCGGAGAGCTCCTGCGCAGCAGCGGTATTCCAGTTATTGAGCTGCGCTCTGGCATTATTGTCGGCGCAGGATCCGCTGCATTTGAAGTGATGCGTGATCTGGTCAATCATCTGCCGATAATGATCACCCCACGCTGGGTGCGCTCGAAAACCAGCCCAATCGCTCTTGATAACCTACTGTTCTATCTCTCTGCGCTGATTAACACACCCATTAATGACGGTATTTTTGATGTCGGTGGGCCTGATTATATTAGCTACCAAGATCAGATGAAGATTTACGCTGATATTATCGGTAAATCTTGCATCATTATTCCCGTGCCATTTTTATCTCCGGCACTCTCTGCAAAATGGTTACGTGTAATTACTACCGTACCGATAAACATTGCCCGCGCCCTGATTGGTGGGTTGTCGCACGATCTTCCCGCTAACAGCGCCCCGCTTCAGGCATTGATCCCACAACCCCTTCTTAGCTACCGAGAGGCCATCAGTGAAACCCTAAAGCACGGTTCTGATTTTCTCGACTCCGCCCGCTGGGGATACGATGCCGATGCAAAATCAACCTGGAAAGCCGATTACAGCTTCTATCCTAAAAATGCCGGTTATCGTCTTGCCACCCGCGTAAGCAGTAAAGATTTATGGGAAGAGATCAACAAAGTCGGCGGTGATCATGGCTACTTTTATGCCGATATATTGTGGACAACCCGCGCACATCTGGATCGTTTATTCGGCGGAAAACCCCACGTGCGTCAGCGCCCTGAACATGCCATATTGCAAGTGGGTGATAAAGTCGACTCGTGGAAGGTGATTTGTGCTGATCCTGATAAACAACTGAGTTTATTATTTGGAATGAAAGCACCGGGCTTAGGCCGGCTCGACTTCACTATCACTGAAAAAGATAATCTACGCTATTTGGATGTTAGAGCGTGGTGGCACCCGGCCGGTTTTCCGGGGTTACTCTACTGGTTTGCGATGATGCCTGCCCATCTGTTTATCTTCCGCGGAATGTGCATGCAGATAGTTAAAAACGTACTCAAAAACCAAAAACGCTAACCCTTTAACACTCAGGTAGATAACAGAAAAACTGCCAAAATAAAGGAACAAAAAAGCCATGTGCACCACACTGCGTGCACATGGCTTTCACTATATGAATGATTAAGGGTATTAATCCGTTAAAAGCACTTTGCTACTGGTTACTTACTCAGTTTACTTACTCAGTAAGTTATTTAGCTTCATCAACGTGACTCACCACCGTATGCGGTAAAATCAAATTCAGCAGTACAGCAACCAGTGAAGCCAGCCCTACGCCCGCCAATGCAAAACTGCCGATTTTCAGCTCAAGCGCACCAATCCCGATAGTCAGTGTTACCGCCACAATCGCGATATTACGCGGTAAGCCCAGATCAACTTTTGCATCAATCAAGGTCTTCAGCCCAATTGCCGCAATAGAACCAAACAGCAGCAACATAATACCGACCATCACCGGCATAGGAATTGAAGTCAACATCGCATTAAATTTGCCCACGAAAGCCATAATAATGCCAAAAATAGCCGCCCATGTCATAGTCAACACTTTAAAAT
>CAMTGL010000172.1 GCA_947071955.1 uncultured Plesiomonas sp. | reverse complement strand
TTACAAGGTTATTAACAGAGTGAAATATTTAACTACATGAAAAATAATAATAAAAAATTTTTTAAAATTTATACTAAAAATTGAATGTAACTAAATTACGAAAAAAAATAACAGTATCAGTGGGTTATCCATAGCCTCTCGTGAGTGATCTTGATCACAAATAAGCGTATTGCAAGGCATTTTGGTATACTTGGTATTTAAGGGATAGAAGCTAACAATGCTGCCTATAACTTATAGATACAATCCACTGAAAGTAAGTCTAGTTCAAATTAGCACGTATGCTGATTTTATTGTCTAATAAGCTGGGTGTTGTCACCGCATTTTGGTGTTTTTTTTTGTGCCAAGGTATGTTAATTGAGTGCTGTAAACACATTGCTCGCCTATAAAAAACGGCACAGGCCTGAGCCTGTGCCGTTTGACTGAAATTATCAGTATTTATGCGTGACTGAATTTAACTCCAGTAAGTGCGCTTTGCATTTTGCAGTTTTTGATAGGCATGCAGCAGAGCTTGATGCGCTGGAAATTCGTTTAGATCACTGTCAGAGGCGATAAGGCCAAAGAAGCGTTGTTCGCCCTGAACCGCAGCCCATGCTTCACTCACTGTTTGTGTACCGTACATGCGTTCAAACGCATGGCGATATTGTTCAGGATGACGATCTTCATCCAAGAACAACTCTAATGAGGCTTTCAGGCAACGGTAGTAGTTGGCGCGCTCAGTTGAGAACACTGACGCGTTGAATTCCATTGTCCAATCCGCCCACTCGAGCGCAACATCAAGCTCGCCTGCTGCCAGTGCCAGCATTGATTTCAGCTCACCAACACGCAGAGTATTCCACGCGCTGTTTGCTCCTGGAACAAAACCAAGCAGCTCACGTACGCGGGTGAAATCATCCATGCCTTCTTCATCTAACTGGTTATAGAAGGCCATGTAGTCCTCTTTTTCCCATTCAGAATCAGGCAGGCTTAAGATGATGTCGCGCAGGTGCATACCCATATTGTTGTTGGCCAGCAGCAGATCATCTGCCGGGTAAATATCAGACATGCTTGGCACTAAAATACGGCAGGCATACACGCCTAAATGCTCGTAGTCGGCAATATACACATCCACATCTTCATCGGCAAAGATGCTCATCAACCCAGCAAACTCTTGCTCGGTATCATCACCAAAGTTCCAGTCAGCAAACTCATAGTCTGCTTCGGCTTTGAACATATCCCACGAAATCAAACCGCTTGAGTCAATGAAGTGGGTTTCAAGGTTGGCATGTTCGGCAACATCATCGTTATCAAATGACGGAGGCATAAACACGTCGAGATCTTTGAGACTGCGGCCTTGCAGCAGTTCTGTCACCGTACGCTCAAGTGCTACACCAAACATCGGGTGTGCGCCGAACGAGGCAAAGCAACTGCCATTTTCTGGGTTAAACAGTACCACGCAAATGACCGGATACTGGCCACCGAGCGAAGCATCATAGGCAAAAATTGGGTAGCCTGCAGTTTCTAGCGTTGCAATGGCCTCTTGTACATGCGGGTAACGCGCCATGACCTCAGCCGGAATTTCAGGCAGGCTGATGCCTTCGGCAATAATGCGGTTTTTAATGTAGCGTTCGAAAACTTCAGATAACCCCTGAACACGCGCTTCATAGCGCGTGTTACCGGCTGACATACCGTTTGATACATACAAGTTGGCAACGATATTCATCGGGATATAGACAGTTTCACCGTCTGACTGGCGGGTAAACGGCAGGGCGCAGATCCCGCGCTCTTCATTGCCCGATTGCAGGTCAATCAGGCCTGATGCCAGCAGTTCACCTTCTGGATCATAATAGTCGCGCAGACTATCATCCAAAATACCCTCTGGTAGGCTGTCGTCTTCAGGAATAGCGAACCATTTTTCATCGGGATAGTGCACAAAATCGCCGTTAGCGATCTGCTCTCCAAGATAAAAATCGGCGAAGAAGTAGTTAGTAGACAGGCGTTCAAAATACTCACCCAGTGCAGAGGCCAACGCAGCCTTTTTGGTTGCACCTTTACCGTTAGTAAAGCACTGCGGACAGTCTTTATCACGGATATGAACGGACCAGACATTAGGCACGGGGTTTAACCATGAGGCTTCTTCAATATTAAAGCCCAATGCTTTCAGTTTGGACTGGAAACGCTCGATAGAATCTTCTAGGGCTGCGTCTTTGCCCGGAATGAAAGTTTGCATGTGCATAGAGTCCGTTTGATTGAGTCAAGAATGCCGGTAAAACTCATCCCGGCGGTTCAGGTGTTACATTACTGCTGTTTTATGGCAATTGTGAACCTGTTGTTTTGTTTATTTGGGAAGTCCGTTGATTGTAGCGCAATATTAACGTACTTCATTCTGATAAAACGTACTATCGCAATTTGCTGCACCTTCAACGGTGTAATTATAAAAATCACCGTTTACAGATAGATAATCGTTCAGCGCGGAATAAGCAAGCTGTCGCTCGGGTGTATTGGTGATCCATTGCTCAATTTCTTTTAATGGGAAATCAGGGATCACATTTTGGAATGTTGCACAGGCTGCTGCTCGGGCAATCGGTTCGCCGGTGACAGAGATGGCTTTCTTATCCTCTAACTCTTGATTATAAGTCATCATACTTTGGCTGATTGCCGCAGCAAGCTGCATCAGCGCAGCACGTTTACTCGGTTCGCTAGGGTAACGCTGTGCAATTTTCCGCTGCACATCATCACGTATTCCGTTGCCATCAAGATCAATGCCCTCAAGCGTTAATGTACCGGCCATACCCGGATCGGGCGGTAGGCTAGAGGCGAGTGCGGCAAAGGCCTGTTCCCGTTGCTGGCTATTTTGTGAGTCATCTGCAACCTGTAGCCGTGTGGTATTTGCTGCTACTGGTAAAACTGCACCAGCACCGGTAATAGCCAGTGCCAGTATTATTTTGGCGATCATGCACATCCTCCTTTCTCTGTACTAAGAGAGCCCGATTGTCCGCTATTTTTATGTGCGGCAATTAACACTCTTAGATTTTTATGCTGCGCTTAGCGCTTTTTTATACGATTAATCACATTTTTATTATTTACGCTCGGCATAATTGCGCCGGTTAATGAACGCATTTGCTGCTTTCATAGCAATTTGTCAATACATAAATGGATGTAATATTAATGACTCTGCATAAATCCTTCAAAAAAACATTAAGTGCATCAGTGGTTGCATTGTGGTTTTCAAGTGCTGCATTTGCCGCTGATTTACCCAATATTACCATTTTGGCAACAGGCGGCACGATTGCCGGAGCAAGTACCACGAATTCGGCCACTGATTCGGGTTATACCGCAGGCAAAGTGGGTGTAGATGCTCTGATTGCCGCTGTGCCAGAAATGAGTAAGGTAGCAGATGTCACCGGTGAGCAGGTGGTAAAAATTGGCTCACAGGATATGAATGATGACGTTTGGCTGACTCTGGCTAAACGTGTGAATGCTCTGCTGGCGAAAGAGGATGTTGATGGCATTGTGATCACACATGGTACAGACACCATGGAAGAGACCGCCTATTTCCTGAATCTCACGGTGAAAAGTGATAAGCCGGTCGTTTTGGTTGGTGCAATGCGCCCATCAACTGCGATGAGTGCCGATGGCCCATTTAATCTGTATAACGCCGTGGTCACAGCGGCAGATGGTGCATCAAAAGGGCGCGGTGTGATGGTTGCGATGAATGATACGGTTCTGGGCGCGCGTGATGTTGTGAAAATGAGCACAACAGAGGTGAATACGTTTCAAGCACCAAACTTTGGTCCGTTAGGGTATATCCATAACGGTAAAATTGATTATCAGCGCACACCAACCCGCAAGCATACTGAAGGGGCGCAGTTTGATATCAGTAAACTTGATAAACTGCCGAAAGTGGGAATTGTGTACGGTTATTCAAACATGGCGGTAGAGCCGGTAAAAGCACTGGTTGACGCTAAATATGATGGTATCGTGACGGCCGGTGTGGGTAACGGTAATCTGTATAATACAACGTTTGATGTGCTGGAGAAGGCGGCAAAGCAGGGTACTGCGGTGGTTCGTTCATCACGTGTGCCGACCGGCGCAACGACGCTGGATGCCGAAATTGATGATGCCAAATATGGTTTTGTAGCCTCGGGTGCGCTTAATCCACAAAAATCGCGTGTGTTGTTGCAACTGGCGCTGACTGAAACCAAAGATCCGGCTAAAATTCAGGAAATTTTCCAGCAGTACTAAATTCTCCCGCAGTACTGTTTTCCCTAAATAAAAAAAGGCGCAACCTCGGCGGTGAATGTTGAGGTTTGCGCCTTTTTTATAGTGATGTGATTAGAGCTTTTTGATCCAAACACCGTTTTCTTGTTCAACACTGTTTTCCCAACCACACAGTGCAGTGACATCACTCTCTTTATATAAAATGGCCGGTTGACGACCGTATCCAAACATAAAGTTGTACTGCTGTTTTTGTGCGCTGGCACTGCTGGCATCGGTATTTACATCGCCCAGGGTGCGCTCTACGTTAAACAGCATATCTCCGACCCAAAGAAACTTCCGGTACTGCGGATACATTGAACTCCAGCCCGGCATGGTGTTTTCATCTTCTAATATGCCGGTGACATGGGTGATATCACGGTGTGCAAGTGCTGGGCACAGTGTTTTGAGTTTACGCCATGCACTGACTACGCTCTGAATTTGCTGCGGAGCCAGTG
>CAMTGL010000171.1 GCA_947071955.1 uncultured Plesiomonas sp. | reverse complement strand
GGCGTATACCGCGCCAATAACAATGCGCTGCTCGACTGGCTGCAAACGTGGGGCCGATTACGCTCGAATAAATTCATGATCGATCGCAAAGATGTCAAAGGCATGATCCGTGCCCTGCGCCAAGGCGAATTGATGTGGTATGCCCCCGACCATGATTACGGCCCGCGCCGCAGTGTCTTTGCACCATTATTTGCGGTAGAAAAAGCCGCTACTACCACTGGTACCAGTATTTTAATGCAAGCGGCCAACCCGCTGATTATTGCGTTTGCTCCGATTCGTAATCAGGATAACAGCGGTTACCGCCTGCTGGTTCAGCCCGCGACACCAGGCTTTCCGATGGACGATGAAGTGGCTGCAGCAGCCTTTATGAATCAGGTCGTTGAGCAGGAGATTTTACGGGCACCCGGCCAGTACATGTGGCTGCATCGCCGTTTTAAAACACGGCCAGAGGGTGAGCCTTCACTGTATTCGTAATACGTGAATAAACACTCTTCACCGTGCACTCCTTTCACCCTATCTGAAAACCACAAGGGCCTGATGATCAGCCCCTTGTGGTTACTGTAAATGATGACTATAAATATCACTTGCTGCTATGAATGCTATTTTTCAGGTTCGGCAAGCCACGTTTTCCAACTTGCCAGCACCTGCTGTCGTTCAGCCACAAATTCGGTCACACTGATTTTTCCGGCTTGTTGTAGCAGTGCCAATCGGTGATTTTCATCCCGTAAATGGCAATAACACTCAGTCAGAGCGCGCGCTTCTTCGGTAGGCATCAGACCATAACGCGCTAACTGTTCAAAAATCCGCACATTATCAGACCAGAGCGTAACAGCAGGCTGCTCTGCGGCAAAGCGAAGTACCAGATACTGGGCGATAAACTCAATGTCGGTGATCCCACCCGGATCGGCTTTCAAATCAAACCAAGTCAGATCGCGGCTAGAGATATGATCCTGCATTTTATGTCGCATGGTCAGCACATCATGCCGTAATGCTGGTTCATTACGCGGACGACATAAGATATCCTGCCTAACCTGCGTAAATCCGGCACGTAATGCCGGATCGCCGTACACCACGCGCGCGCGCGTCAGCGCCTGATGCTCCCATGTCCACGCTTCTTGCTGCTGATAGGCATGAAATGCAGTTAATGGGCTAACCAGCAACCCTGCCGCACCGGAAGGGCGTAAGCGAGTATCAATTTCATACAGAACCCCCGAACCGGTACGTGTGCCAAACAGATGCATAATCCGCTGCACCAGGCGCAGATAAAACTGGCGACCATCAATCTGCCGAACGCCCTGAGTAACCGCCTCGGGTGGGCAATCAATCAAGAAGACCAGATCAAGGTCTGATCCATAACCGAGTTCCCAGCCACCGAGCTTACCGTAACCAACAACGGCAAAACCACGGCCTCCCCGTTCACGCAGGTGCTCAGGCTCACCAAAACGGGCACTGACATGACTCCATGCCTGCTGTACTACTGCCTCAATGATCGCCTCCGCCAGATAGGTTAGGTGATCACTGACTTTCATTAGCGGCAGTACTCCCGCAATATCTGCCGCCGCGATGCGCAGCAACTGCGCCTGTTTAAACTGGCGCAGTGCTTCCATCTGCTGCTCTTCATCCTCTTCAGGAACACGCAGTAAATACTGGCGCAGTTCATCAGGATAGTGCTGCAAAGAGAGTGGTTGATACAGCGTATTTGGGTCTAACAACTCATCAAGCAAAATCGGGTATTGTGCCAGTTGGTCGGCCACCAGTGGTGAGGCCGCACAGAGAGTAATCAAATGCCCCAACGCGGCGCGATGTTCAACCAATAGCTCAAGGTAGGTAGTGCGGGTGGCGATTTTACTCATCAAATGAATAATGCGCGGCAACAGGTCTGCAGCCTGCGGGTGTATCAACACAGCCTCCAGCAGACGGGGCATCAAGCGATTAAGCACTTCACGCCCGCGTGGACCAAGCGTTCGCTTATCCATTTCACGGCGAAAATCTGCCACTGTACGCTGCACTTTATCCTGCTGCTCTATCGCAACGCCTGCAGCACAAAGTAGCACGCAGGTTTCAGGATCGCACAGATTACCAAGCCACAGCTCAAGATAATGCTGTGGCTCATGCTCACTGGCAGTATGCTCATCAGCAGTGCGATTTTCATCCTCTTCTTCGCCGATTAACTGGCTAAAAATCTGCCGCACCGCGCTGGTATGCCGGTTAAGCGTCTGCTCCAGTGCCGACCAATTATTATGGTGCATTGCCCATGCCAAACGAGCACGATCAAGTGCCTGTGTCGGCAACGTCTGAGTTTGCTCATCACGAATTGCCTGCAACAGATTTTCCAGCCGCCGCAGATACAGATACGCACAGCGTAACTGCTCGGTATCCCCCACAGTTAATAGCCCCAGATCCGCACTGGCCTGTAGCGCCGGCAGCAAAGATCGCCCCTGCAAAGCCGGTTCTCGGCCACCACGGATCAGCTGAAAGACCTGTGCGATAAACTCAATTTCACGAATTCCGCCCGCGCCGAGTTTGATGTTATCCACCAAACCACGCCGCCGAACCTCACGCGCAATCATGCTTTTCATATTACGCAGTGATTGGATCACGCTGAAATCGATGTAACGGCGGAACACAAACGGCCGCAACATCTGTTTCAACTCCTGCGCATAGCGGCTGCCATCTTCCCCCATCAGCCGCGCTTTGATCATCGCATAACGCTCCCAATCGCGCCCCTGCTCTTGATAGTAATCTTCCAGCGCCGCGTAGCTCATCACCAGCGGACCACTGTCACCAAACGGACGCAATCGCATATCTACCCGATACACAAACCCCTCCGCCGTGGAGTGATCAAGCGCTTTAATCAGCCGCTGCCCCAATCGGGTAAAAAACTGGGCATTAGCCAGTGATCGTCGTCCGCCTTGTGTTTCACCGTTTTCTGGATAGGCAAAAATCAAATCGATATCAGATGAGAAATTCAGCTCACCACCACCAAGCTTTCCCATGCCCAAAATCAGCAATGGCTGCGGTTCACCCTGCGCGTTGCACGGCGTACCCATTTCACGGCAAGCGGCCTGATACAGCCAATCGCGCGCGCCAACAATTAAGGCTTCGGCTAGCAAACTCAACTGTGTCAGGCTGTTTTGGGTCAACTGTTGTAATACTGCATTATCGTACGGTCGGTAATTTGCTAATTCCGGACTATCAACCAAAAGTATCGCGCTATCTGCAGCCGTTCGTGCTGCCACTTGCAGCCACGCAATGCGTGTTAGCTCGGCGCGCCGAAACTGGCGCAATACGCGCATAAATGTGGCTTCATCATTCACACCGGCCAGCGCCTGACTCAACAAGACCGCATACTGCCGCTCACGCCCGTAAGCCGGCGATTCGTTACACAAACTGACCAGTAAATCCGGTTGCATCAGCAAGGTTTCCGCTGCAAATTCAGAAAGCGCTAACAACTGAACCAGTGAAATCAGTGTTGATGCAGAAGTGGGTGCCGACAACATTGTCAGGGCAGACAAAAGATCCTCTGCCGCAATATGGCCACATTGCTGTTCTGGTTGCTGAGCTAAGCCCTGCTCCAATTCCCGTTCTAGGCGCTGTTTTAAGCATTGATCTAAGCGCTGCAACAGTGGTTGTGTGCCATATTCCAATGGCTCAGGCAATAACGCACAAGCAGCATGACTAGCAGCAGAAAAATCACTTAGCACAGTGGCGGGCAGAACAGAGGAAGTCAGAGTCATGGCGGCATCCAATCCGGTAAAAACAGTACGTCAATGAGGGATTAAACTAACAAAAAAGCCCCGCTTCATCACCATGAATACGGGGCTTTTTTACGCTCAATGCATTTTACGCAGCAACATTATCCATGCTTAAAACGAAACTCACCGATCTCTGATTGCAATTTTTCAGCCTGCTGCTGCATGGCATCGGCTGTTTCGGTCAGTTCAGTCATCACCGTTACCGAGCCGGAGATCAGCTCACGCACATTGCTTAAGTTTTTACTCATCTCTTGCGCTACCGCACTTTGCTGCTGAGCGGCCGAGGCTATTTCAAAGTTCATTTCACTGATACTGAGCACACTCGACTCAATTTTACTGAACTCGCTACCAGCCTGAATAATCTGCGCCGTTCCCTCAGCCGCCTCAGTGACACTTTGTTCCATCAGTTCAACAGCCTGACTAGCGCTACCTTGCAACTGTGAAATCATCTCCTGAATTTCAACCGTCGCACTCTGAGTGCGCTGAGCTAACTGGCGGACTTCATCGGCCAAAACCGCAAAACCGCGCCCCTGATCGCCTGCCCGTGCAGCTTCAATCGCCGCATTCAACGCCAGCAAATTCGTCTGCTCAGAAATACTTCGAATAGTCGATACTACCGAGCCAATCGAACCCACCCGCTCCTCAACCTGATTCACCGCATGAGCCGACTCACGAATATCTGCCGATAACTGGCGGATCACTTCGGTGGTGCGCCCGACAAATTGCGCCCCCTGCTTGGCTTGTTCGGCGCTGATGGTGGTCGCGTGTGAGGCCAATTCCGTATTTTGCGCTACGTTCTGCACGGTCGAACTCATCTCGCTCATTGCTGAGGCCAGCTGATCGATCTCAGCAAACTCCTCTTTGGTCGCCTCGCCGGTTTCACTCATGGCAACTGACATCACCTCGGCAATCGCGGTTAACTCCTGTGCGGTTGACGTTTGAGTCGCCACAATAT
>CAMTGL010000170.1 GCA_947071955.1 uncultured Plesiomonas sp. | reverse complement strand
GTTGTAATAAAAAAATCTCTTTTTGAGTAGATAACGAACAACTACTGAAAAAATCCTCTACTTTGATATCACTCGGTGAGACCGTTAATACTTCTACCGCCGAGAGCTGATGGGTGTTTAAATCAACAATAGGTTGTAACCGTAATGTAAGCTCGACATTGTTGCAGAAAATATTCATATAAAACCACGCCCATATCATTTAATATGCATAGATGTTTATATTTATCCCTTCAGCGCTCAATGTATAACTGGCTAGCCATGCGCCACCAATACAAAACAAGGATGCAAATCAATTTAATAACTCATTAATATTATCTATACTAATCCCATAACTTGATCCAAGTCACATATTATTTAATGGCGGTTAATTTTATACATTCAAAATATATCAACGCCAAAAACGCAACACTATGATATGTATGGATAAAGATAAATCATGCTTGTTTTTCAAGCAAAATCAGATCGCACGAATAGCTAAATCAGCCAGTAATTAATAAGTGTTATAAATCAAGTATTTAATCACACTTATTTTATCGTCATTACGATAGATACATAATTTATTAAACATAGTTAAATTTATTAATCTTAGCATTTCAATATGGCATATGGTCATACATATTATATATACTCTGATTCACTAATAGGTTTATCCCATTAGGTTCTTAAACATCACACAACTCAGAAAAACAAGCTTTACCTCATCTATCTCACATCACCGAGAGCTATCTATAGGTATATTTACTCTTCTTCTCAATATTAAAGTGCAACACTTAGCTTTACTGGCATGGCTTACATCATGGCATAAGCATGATATTACACTTTTATCAGGCTCTGTATTAAAAATGTGATTATTATCTCAGTTTATCTCTAGATTTTATTACGCATAAAAATATCGTCTTTCCCATCTATTATCATCGAACAACCCAACTGGAATAAGTTCATTAAATTACACCCACGAGCTGTAAATTTATTCTTACAGTCAAACCAATGTCGGCACGAAGTTAAAATATAAAAAGTGCGAATCATCACAAAAAAACAATGCTGAATTTAATAAATCTCTAATTTATTACAACTCAATTACACTTATTAGCGTGTATCAGGAAATATTTCTCCACACGCGAAATAACAGGTGATTACATATTGATTCATAGATATACATTTAATAACAACCCGAAAAATAAACAAGAAAATATATTCACTAAAATAATCCCCAGCCCTCTAACTCGAAATAAATAAAAACCTATTTTACACTTTTGCATTAATAAAACACACCTACTATCAACCTGAAAAACAACGCTGGTAGATACGTAAAAGCAACCAGGACACAACAAATCAAACACATCTATTTTTATCACTGACGCTTTGACATTATCACTGCCAGCAGACAAAAATAATATCCACCAGAACAATGATCATGGTTATTTTCACTCCATACTGCGCAAGTAGTATGCGGTTTATATCTTTACCGTATAGCGGCATAGACAGAGATTATTTCTTTGGTATTGATACGATGAAGATACACAGACGATATTACTTTCAGCAGTTATTCCAACTGAACATGAAGGTGATGAAGATTAAGTTTATCGAATAAAGAGATAAATTTTATGGCATCTGCAGATGATAACAAAATGGGGCTAATGGGCCTCACGGTATTAGTGACAGTGAATATGATGGGGTCTGGCATTATTATGCTGCCGGCCAACCTTGCCGGCACCGGTGGTATTACTATGCTCTCATGGCTAGTAACCACCGTCGGGGCGCTCTGTATTGCGTACACCTATGCCAAATGCGGTATGTTCTGTCACCGTGATGGTGGTATGTCAGCCTACTCACAAGAGGCGCACGGTAAATCGTCATTCTTTATGGCCTCGTACACCTACTATATTTGTCTGGTGATCAGTGCAGTGGCGATTGCCGTTTCAGCCGTCGGCTATATGAAGCCATTTTTCCCGTGGCTGGCCGAATCAGGGGTGCACAGTTTTTGGGGCGTTGTCGCCGTATTAATTGTCACTATGGTGGCCAACTTCTGGGGGCCTAAATATACCGGCCGGATCTCAAGTGTCACCGTGTGGGGGATTATCATTCCGGTTGTTGGGCTGTCAATTGTCGGCTGGTTCTGGTTTAAACCTGAATTGTTTGCTGCCGCGTGGAACCCGCACGGCGTAACCACCATCAACGGTATCTCTTCAGGTATTGCACTCACACTGTGGGCATTTTTAGGTATTGAAACTGCGGGTGCCAACTCAGGTGCCGTACGTAACCCTGAAAAAACGGTGCCATTAGCAGTCATGCTCGCTACCGTGTTTGTGGCCATTGTTTATATCGCCTCAACCTCTGTCATTCAAGGCATTGTACCGAATGCGGAACTAGCCAAATCCAGCGCACCTTTCGGGCTGGTATTTAGCATGATGTTTACCCCAATGATCGGTCAGATTATCTGTGCTCTGGCAATTATTGCCTGTATCGGTTCACTGCTGGCATGGCAGTTCACCAATGCGCAAGTGTCATGGGCGGCGGCACAAATGCGTCTATTCCCAAGCATTTTTGCCAAAATGAACAAGCATAACGCGCCGATTGCCGGCATGATCATCATGCTGGTGCTCGAGCTCATTTTAGCCACCATGAGTATTTCGCCAAACACCGTGCAGCAATTTAACACCCTGCTTAACCTGTCGGTATTTATCAACATGGTGCCGTATGTGCTGTCACAGACTGGCTTGTTTGTGATGTTGCGTAAAAACCATGTCTCAGGCCACCAGTGGAAAATTGGGGCCGTGGTCGGCGCATTTGCCGCTATCTACAGTATTTACGGTGTATATGCCTGCGGACAAGAAGCGGTCTTCTACGGCTCAATTCTGACCCTGTTTGGATACATCTTCTACGGCTTCATTGCCGCCAATGATGTACCTACTAGCTATAATGTTGCCGAAGAAAAAATGGAGCACGGTTACATCACCTATCCTTTTAAATAACAGCACAACATAACCGCATGCTGATGGCGGAAATAGACATGCGGTAAATGTTAATAAACACACAATCATGCAGCAATAGTGAGGTAGTAAATCATGTTGCCTCACTCCTATACCGAAGATTACTTTTTTGATGTTATTTTTGTGCGATTTAGATTTTGTTACCGCAATCATTGTGTAACACACAATTATCTGTAGCCCGTTAGGCAGCCTTTGCTGCCTTTTTTTATTTTATTTTTTATGGAGTGAAATACAGAAACAAAAAAAGCGCAATATAACATTGCGCTTTTCAGATTAATCTTAGTTATTGATAACCAGCATTCAAATTATTATGCTGACTTCTCACTTAACACGGTACGATAAATTAAACCACCTACAATACCGCCCAGTGCTGGAATTAAACAGAACAGCCACAACTGATCAATTGCCCACGTTCCCTGGAACAGCGCAACACCAATACTACGCGCTGGGTTCACTGATGTATTGGTAACCGGAATACTGATTAAGTGAATCAAAGTCAGGGTTAAACCAATCGCCAACGGTGCAAAGCCTGCCGGTGCGCGCTTATCTGTAACACCATGAATAACAAGTACAAAAAATGCAGAAAGTACAAATTCAATAGCAATAGCCGCTTGCATTGAGTAGCCTGCCGGTGAATGTTCACCATAGCCGTTCGAAGCAAAACCGCTGGTTGTTGCATCAAAACCGGCTTTGCCGCTGGCAACAAAATAGAGCACTGCGGCCGCCGCAATACCGCCAAGAACTTGAGCAATAATATAAGGGATCACATTTTTTGCTGGGAAACGACCACCCGCACACAGGCCCAATGTAATCGCCGGATTAAAATGCGCACCAGAAATATGACCAACAGCATACGCCATCGTAACAACAGTTAAACCAAACGCCAATGCAACACCCAAAAAGCCAATACCCAACCCAGGATATGCAGCTGAAATAACGGCACTACCACAGCCACCCAATACAAGCCAGAACGTTCCTAAGAACTCAGCACTTAATGGTTTAAACATATTTACGCTTCCTTCACATTTATTTTAGGGGGGCGATTCTAACGCTCTATTTTAGGGATAAACAAGTTATTTTTATCCCTAAAATAATATGGCATAGCCAGACAACATTTAATTACTGAATTAAATATCTACAAATAATCTAATGCCACAACTTTATTTCAATTTTATGTCGGTTTATTGATAAATAGTTGAGACTCGTGGATCTGGCAATAAAATTGCCGATTTTGCAATAGAACATTAACATCTATTGTTATGCATTATTTTATAAGTTACTGATATTTATTTTAATAGTTAACATGCCTTGCTTTACATCTTGATTACATCAACAAATTAAATCCCCGTGAATCGGCCCATTTCATTAACCTGACGTTCCGATACAACATATCCTGCTGGCATGTTAACCTGCTGACAGTGAGTCGGGGGGCCGTCAGGCTGAGATCACGGCTGTAAACAGCGTGGAACCCGTTGAACCTGATCCAGTTAACACTGGCGTAGGGAACTGACCGGCATACCGCTGACATCAGCCTCAACCACTGTTGTTGCCTTTTACTCTGCCGCTGCCCCTGCGTACATGTATTCTTAATCAAGGAATGTTGTATGCAATGCTCTAGCGATACGAAAACCCCTCTGACACCCAGCCACACCGACTTATCCTGTGCTGAATCTGCACATCAACTGCCACTGCCAACTCCCGTGGTGCTGACCATTGCCGGAT
>CAMTGL010000169.1 GCA_947071955.1 uncultured Plesiomonas sp. | reverse complement strand
GCTTGTGTGCTATGCGTGCCGGTAATCAGCAAAAAGCCGAAGATTATCTTGTTCGTGCACTCAAACATGAGCCGGTAAAAGGCACTCGCCTGATGTTATTAGCAGAAAATGAGCTAAAATCAGGTAGACGTGCACAAGCTGAGTTTATGCTTGCTACCTATGATCGCGTATTGCCAGTAACCTCTGATAGCTTATGGATGCATATCCGTGTAGCGAAAGCACAAGGTTCATTAAACCTTGTGAATCAGTACGGCCAGCAATTGGCTCGCGAGTTCCCTCAATCTCAACGCTACCAGCAGTTTTTAGCCAATGAATACTGAAGTCCAACATGATGAAACTGCGCTGACACCCGGTCAGCGTTTGCGCCAAGCGCGTGAACAACTCGGTTATTCTCAGGCACAAGTGGCAGAGCGTTTATGTTTGAAACACTCGGTTGTGCGTGCATTAGAAGATGATAATCTAACCTCTGATTTAGCCCCGACCTTTATTCGTGGCTATGTGCGTTCGTACGCACGTTTGGTTAGTTTGCCCGAACAAGAGATGGTTACAGCGATTAATGCTGTCTTACCGGCAGAACCGACTCCGCATGTCTCAATGCAGAGCTTTTCTAGTAAGAAAGAGCGCCGTAGCCATGATAATCGGTTAATGCTGTTTACGTGGGTTTTGCTGTTTGTCGTGATCAGCCTAACCGGTTTATGGTGGTGGCAAAACCATCAGGCACAACAAGCTGATGTTGATAAAATGACCAGCACCTTGCCGGTTGAAACATCACTGTCAGCCAGTGCACAAAATACCAGTACACAAAGTAGCAGTGCAGGCAGTGAAGAGGCAGTTGACTCTGCGGTGAATGCTGATCCCGCTGTATCAACAAATGCGGCTGATTTGGCAACGTCATCTGCCGTAGGTACAGTGGTTGATACTACCAGTACCACTAGGCCGGTGACGAATACGGCTGATAGCACTGCAAACACGACTACCACCGTTTCACCGGAACAGCCGGTACGTTTAGACATTAATGGCCAGCCGGTTTCACTGCCAGCAGCCACTAATGGCACAGCTTCTGCACTGGCTGAAACAGTACCTGCTACAACCGAAATGGCGACAACCGGGCTACAACTTCGTTTTACCGGTGATTGCTGGTTAGAGATTAAAGATGCAACCGGTAAGAAACTGACCAGTGGCCTGCAAAAGCAGGGTGCAACACTCACCTTGTCAGGAACAGAGCCTTACCGTCTCACGATTGGTGCTCCAGCATCGGTTAGCCTTGATTATAATGGTAAGCCTGTTGACCTGCGCCGTTATGCTGTCAGTGGTCGTGTTGCTCGTTTTAGCTTGCCCTTAACGGAGTGATAACGCGTTATGCATAAGGAATCACCCATTAAACGCCGCCACTCCCGACAAATTTTCGTCGGGAATGTTCCTGTAGGCGGTAATGCACCTATCACTGTGCAGTCGATGACTAACACCCGTACCACTGATGTTGATGCAACAGTGGCACAGATTCAGGCGCTTGAGCGGGCGGGAGCTGATATTGTTCGAGTCTCCGTGCCGACGATGGATGCAGCCGAAGCTTTTAAACTTATTAAGCAACAGGTTAGCGTTCCGCTGGTGGCCGACATTCACTTTGATTACCGTATTGCACTGAAAGTGGCTGAGTACGGCGTTGATTGTTTGCGTATTAATCCGGGCAATATCGGGCGTGAAGATCGTATTCGTGCCGTTGTTGACTGCGCTCGGGATAAAAACATTCCAATTCGTATTGGTGTGAATGCGGGCTCTTTAGAGAAAGATATACAGGAAAAATACGGTGAGCCGACACCGGCTGCACTGGTTGAGTCGGCTTTGCGTCACGTTGAAATCCTTGACCGCCTCAATTTTGATGCTTTCAAAGTCAGTGTAAAAGCCTCGGATGTTTTCCTCGCTGTACAGGCTTACCGCTTGTTGGCCGTGCAAATTGAACAACCGCTACACCTAGGGATCACCGAAGCCGGTGGTGCTCGCAGTGGTTCAGTAAAATCGGCTATCGGGTTAGGCATGCTACTGGCTGAAGGTATTGGTGATACCCTGCGTGTATCATTAGCCGCGGATCCGGTTGAAGAGATCAAAGTGGGTTTTGATATCCTCAAATCGTTGCGGATACGCTCCCGTGGGATCAACTTTATTGCCTGCCCAACCTGTTCGCGCCAAGAGTTTGATGTTATCAGCACCGTTAATGCACTGGAACAGCGTCTGGAAGATCTGATTACACCCATGGATGTTTCGATTATTGGTTGCGTAGTCAATGGCCCTGGCGAAGCTTTAGTCTCGGATATTGGCGTTACCGGCGGTAGTAATAAAAGTGGGTTTTATGAAGGCGGTCTCCGCCAGAAGTTCCGGTTTGATAATGATAACTTAGTCGATGAACTGGAAGCGAAAATTCGCGCCAAAGCCGCAATGATTGATGAGCGTAACCGTATTGATATTAATCAGATTGATTAATCTGCCCTGAGCTTGATAACACACTGCATATACCGCTCTATCATGAAGATTCAGCGGTATATCCTTTTAGCGATTAAAGAGCATCAGCAATACAAAAAAATCAGTGAGATAGATAACCCTGATTTTTTGAGCTTAAACGTAAATTTGAGCTTAAACGTAAAATAGTGCCGTTGTCGTGTGATATTGAGTTCACTTGTAACACTTGTGCAGATCATGATGATTGAATCAATTCAGATAAACTTATTATAATTCTTACGACGTATAATTTTAACAATTTCACGCGCTTGGGTCGCAGGTAACCGTGGTGAAAAAACTTTCACCATAACAACACCAGCAGCATGCTTAGCAACGCAAAAGCGCTGATAGCACTAAAAGCCTTACGCTGGTGGGATACGATCGCAAGCCCAGAGCGCGGGAACACGAAGAAGAGAACTAACGTGGCCAAGCAAATTCAAGCCATCCGTGGGATGAACGACTGCCTACCAACAGACACTCCGGTATGGCAAAAAATTGAAACAACCGTCAAAAGTGTATTGTCGAGCTACGGCTATAGCGAAATTCGCATGCCGATTGTTGAGATGACCCCACTTTTTTGCCGTGCCATTGGTGAAGTCACCGATGTGGTTGAAAAAGAGATGTACACATTTGAAGACCGCAATGGTGATAGCCTGACTTTGCGCCCTGAGGGCACAGCAAGCTGTGTTCGTGCCGGTATTGAGCACGGCCTGCTGTACAATCAGGAACAGCGCCTGTGGTATATCGGCCCAATGTTCCGCCATGAGCGTCCACAAAAAGGGCGTTACCGCCAGTTCCATCAAGTTGGTGTGGAAGTGTTTGGTCTGCAAGGGCCGGATATTGATGCTGAGTTGATCATGCTAACCGCCCGTTTATGGCGTGAGCTGGGTATTGCCGATCACGTACGTTTAGAGCTGAACTCTATCGGTTCACTGGAATCTCGTGCCGAGTACCGTACTGCGCTGATTGCCTTCCTTGAACAGCACACAGAAGTGCTTGACGAAGACTGTAAGCGTCGTATGTATACCAACCCATTGCGGGTGCTTGATACCAAAAACCCTGATATTCAGGCATTACTGGAAGATGCGCCTAAACTGGCTGACTATCTTGATAGTGAATCTCGTGCGCATTTTGATGGTTTATGTGCGCTGCTTGATGCTGCCGGTATTGCGTATACCTTAAATAACCGTTTGGTACGTGGTCTTGACTACTACAACCGCACTGTATTTGAGTGGATTACCGAAAGCTTAGGTTCACAAGGTACCGTTTGCGGCGGTGGCCGTTATGATGGCCTTGTTGAGCAACTGGGTGGCCATGCAACACCGTCAGTCGGCTTTGCAATGGGATTAGAGCGCTTAGTGTTGCTGGTTCAGACCGTAAATCAGAATATTGAGGTGCAAAATCCGGTTGATGTCTATGTTGTTTGTGCCGGAGAGGGTACACTCACCGCAGGTATGTGTTTAGCCGAAAATCTGCGTGATTTACTGCCTGAGCTGCGCATCATGACACATTGCGGTGGCGGCAACTTCAAAAAGCAATTTAAGCGTGCAGATAAAGTCGGTGCTAAATTTGCCCTCGTACTGGGCGAGAGCGAAGTCGCAAATCAACAGGTTGTGTTAAAGAATCTACACACCTCTGATCAGGAAACTCTGACACAAGATGCTGCGGTAGCGCGTTTAGCGACGCTGTTTTAAGTAACAGCGCTGTTTTAATCAATAAAGGATGGAATCCGTGGACATCTATACCACAGAAGAACAACAACTTGACACATTTCGTCAGTGGTGGAAAGACAATGGCCGTGCTGTGATTATTGGCGCGGTACTGGGGTTAGGTGGCTTGTATGGCTGGCGTTATTGGCAAAGCCATCAACATGGCAATTTTACCGCCATGTCAGCCGAGTATGAGCAGGTTCAAAACGAATTAAACACGGATAACGCTAAAGCTCAGCAAGAAGCACAAACGTTTATCAGTGCTAACCCAGAAACCTCATACGGTGTTTTTGCCGCGCTTGATTTAAGCAAAACTCTGATTGAAAAAGGGGATTTTGCCGCGGCAGAAAAACAACTGTTATGGGCGCAAGCCAATACAAAAGATAAAACTCTGTTGCCAATGGTGACATTGCGTTTAGCCCGTGTACAACTGCAACTCGGTCAGGCTGATCAGGCATTACAAAGCATTGATAAAGTCACTGATGCAGCATGGAAAGGTAAAGCACTTGAGATC
>CAMTGL010000168.1 GCA_947071955.1 uncultured Plesiomonas sp. | reverse complement strand
GAATATATCTAATGTAGGCTTATACTCTTTTGTTTTAATATCCATAATGCCTAAAATAGAGTGAATTAAGTTATCTTGTGAAATGCCATTGGCGGTTGCCTCTTTTTTCAGACAATCAATATTTAATTGTTTCTCTTTACGAAATCCATCAGAGAACCAAGTTATTAACGGCACGGTTGTCTGCACCGATGGCGCAAGTTCATACGGCGTTCCATGTAAATACAACTCATTTTCACCCAGCGATTCACCATGGTCTGATAAATAGATTAAGGCTGTATTATATTGTGAACTTAATAGCGTGAGTTTTTTAATGATTTCAGATAAAACATAATCAGTGTATAGAATGGTATTGTTGTACGTATTCATTAATGCCGCATTGCTGCAATTTTCAATGTCACTGCGCGGGCAATCAGGCGTGAAATAGCGATGCGAAGGCGGGTAGCGTAAGTAATAGGTCGGCCCGTGGCTGCCGATGAGATGGAAAGTTAATACACTGTCTGTTTTCCCTTCTCGCTCAAGCTGTATAATGTCTTGATCAAATGCCTCTAAAAATACACCATCATAGCAGGTTGAACCGTTACATTGCGGATCACTGACTATCGGGCGAATCATCTCATGTGGAATTTTGTCGCATACGCCTTTGCATCCACCATCGTTATCTTTCCATAATAGTGAGATGCCTGCATGTTGTAATATATCAAGTAAACCATCTTGATTACGTGCTTGTTGTTCACTGTAATCTTCTCTGCCCATGGTTGAGAACATGCAAGGTACTGAGACTGCCGTTGCAGTACCGCAAGAACGAACATGTTGAAATGAGATAACCCCTAAATCTTGAGTATATTGGTTTGTGGGTTGTGAATAGCCGTTTAGTTGGTAGTTTTGGCTACGTGCCGTCTCCCCGACAACCAAAACTAACAGTGTTGGTTTATCTTCGTAAGCCTTTGCTGTATTAACGGCATCTGTACCCAGCAATTTGTAGGGCTCGTTGGTTGTAAAATAACGTGCTTTAATATATTTATAGCTACTGTCAATATAATAACTGGGAATGATGTATTTTTTTAACTCAGCATTATTTCTTCCCACTGACGCATAGTCTTTATAAAAGAAAAAACCAATTATCAGCAGTGCAATAATGGAAATAAGCATTGAAGTAAATCGCAATAATAGGGATATGAGCCAGTGCGCGGGGTATTTTATGGTTGTTTTTGCAATGATTATTGATGGTAATATCCCAAAAAGCACAAGCCAAACAAAAAAAGATAAATTTAAATAGGATGAGGCCTCACTGACATCGGTTTCTACAATATTTTGAATCATATCTGGAGTGAACATCACCCCATATTTTGTTGTGGCATAAGAGACAATAGATGAAACCAGTGTGAGAACAATGAAAAAAGGTTTAAATATGAGTTTCCAGTTAAAAAGATTAAATAGAAAGTTAATCGCAAATGCCAACACCAAGGGTATTGAAAAAATAAAGAAGGTGTTGACGACGGGCAGTGCCTGAAAGATAGCTTTAAATTTTACGTAGATAGGGTAGTTAAGGAATACTGCATAATACAAGCTCAAAAGTAGAGTCAGGCGAAATACACCGATATTCCATGATAAAGAGAATTTATTTTTATTCATTAGACTTAAATATGGTCAATTAAAAAAGAGAGCGTGAATGCATAAATGACTCAATACATTCAAGTATGCAGATTCGAAAGTATGAACAAGACATTACATAGAGTTAGGCTGTTCTCACATTGAATAGACTAAGCAGTATAGTAATGCAAAGTGGGGAGAGTAGTAACATTCTGATTTGGCTTTTGAGTGGTAAATTGTGTTGAGGTATTTCTATCTGTCGCTCTAGGTAACGTTATGTATGTTAACGTTATTTTTAATAAAGTGGAGATTGGCGTTATATGCTATGCCGTGCTGTATGAATCGTAGGTATTAGCTCAGTGATGCGGTAAAAAAGAGGATTACTAAATTTATCCTGGTATTTATGAAAAAAAAGCAGAGACAATAAAAAAACAGCACGACAAAGCGTGCTGTTTAGGAAGCATTACACAGTTATCACTTTTTGTAGTGAGTAGCCATGTTGTCCAGACGCTGGTTAGCGCGAGTCGCTTCTGCTTTAGCATCTTGAACGTCGGTACGGATAGAACCTACGTCAGTTGCCAGTTGGTCAACTTTGGTGTTCAGATCTGCAACGCTTTGCTCCAGCTTGCTAGTGTTCGCACAACCAGCCAGTAGAGTAGAGCTCAACACGATGGTACCAAGAATTAATTTGGTCTTGTTCATTATAGACTCCCTGTAAACACATACTTGATCTAGATTCAAGCCTAAACAAGTATTACTCAATTTTTGAACTTTAGAAGTTTTTTTTTCATAAAAAAACAGAAATTCCCCAAAAGATTGAACAATCTCTCAAGGTTTATAGTATTTGTTGATAGCTTAAATTATTTTTGGGATAATAAAGGGTTTTAACTTATTGATATATATTGATGTTGCTTTAATGCACTAAAAGTGTTTATTGTCAAGATTAATCGATTTTTGGTTCATTTTTATAACTGCTATTCATTCAGACTCTATCGCTTGCACAAAGTTCGGTATTACAGCAAAAAAGATAAAATAAATAAAAGCAGGATATTCAACTCTACCGATCACGTTTTTATATCAATACGGGCTTTAAAACGGTTAAGAGCTATAGTCAGAGTTGAACAAGCATTGAATGTGGCTTTAAGTAGCAGCTAGCATAGCGCGAAGTGGATAACGTACAGATCAGGCAGTTCAGGGTAAATATCACTAATTACCTGTTTGAGTTCGACGAGAGTCATATTCTCTTGTTGCGCATGTGTTTCATTAAGCTCTGCGAACGTTATCGGCACAATAGAGAGTACGTTTAACTGGCAAAAGTGCACATGTTCTGGGTTTGTGTATACCTGAAGGTGTTGCCCAATATGCAGTAGTTTGGCTTCTGCTGCATCACGGATAGTGATTGTTTTTCGCCCTGCCAGAATGTCATCTTTGAAACGGGTATAAAAAGAGAACGTATTAGTGGTCGGCATGGGAGTTTCCCTATAAATGGTTATCATTAATTAAAATAACAGAATAAACCATTATCGTGTTGAGGTTGTGTGCTATCCCCAGTTTTTATCAATGTAAACAGACATACGTACTAAACAGTGTTATTTTCGTGGGTTTTGCATAATTTCACATCGATCGGGGTGTTTTTTCATCACTTAACGCAAGGAAGCAAAATAAGTTATTGACCGTTCAGCCAGATTTCCGTATATTTCGCCCCGTCCGCTGCTGATGACTACGTGAAATCGTGAAATCACAACGGCACAAAATTTGGTGAGGTGTCCGAGAGGCTGAAGGAGCACGCCTGGAAAGTGTGTATACGGCAACGTATCGAGGGTTCGAATCCCTCCCTCACCGCCATATTTAGAGAACCCCGCGCATTAATTTGCGCGGGGTTTTTGCTATATACGGTTGTCGAGATGTTATCTGATGATGCTATCTAATATTGGTACGGCGTGTAGCGAATCAGAGGGTATAAAAGAATAGTCTGGAGATTGTCACTCTATTTAGTTGTAGTGGGTCGTTGATATACGGTCTTGATGCTATAAGGCTTCTTTCTGGACCCGAGTTTGAACGGGCCCGACGAGTTTTAGTTATTGATGGCGATTTACCACTCCGTGAACTCCTCACTTTCACCGCCTGACATGATAATTTTGCTCATCCATCTCTGCATTTCTGTCTGCAAATTGACATGCCCTAGCAGCTGGCTAATCAACGCAGCATACTCCCCACTCTCTTGTTCTACCTGAGCTAATCCTGCCTGTAACAAAACCAATTTTTGCTCTAAGGTGATCCCTGGAAATTCAGATAACAACTTTTCTACTTCGGTGGCATAGGCTTTGATATCGTCTACGTCACCGGCGTTTACAGGGGGAAGTGCGGCTAATTCCTGCAAGAACATCGCCTGCCATTCATCCATGTTGTCAACTTCACTCGTGGCCGGTGGTATGGCCTCGCTACGTTGTGAGGCTTGCATTGCCAACTGGGCTAGCGGTTGCAATTGATCCCCCGTGGAAAAGGAGGAGGGAAGGGAATATGTTACAGCCGTGATAGCGCTCATGGGGTGCTCCTTGAGTGGGTATCTGTTTGCGGCAGACATTGCTGCTCTAAGGTTTCGATCAACTGACGTATTGCTTGTTCTGAAAGATGGCGACACTCATCGGGTAGCGTATTTAGGCTGTGACGTAGCTGACGACTGGCCTGTTCGACAAAATCGGTCGGGGCAAATTCAGCCATTTGTTGCCCGCAGCGAAGAATAAAACGTGGGTCATCGTGGTAGTCGATCTCTATCCGGTTATCCCATTGCTCGTTGAGCAGTGCCATTAGGCGGCTACGCATTGGTTTTGCTGAACGGGGCAGTAAGAGACGTAATGATGCTTGCTGACGAGGCTGATCACGCAACCACTCATCCAGCAGCAGCAGCAGAGTGTCTGGATGATCCACTGCCGCGCTTAGCAGGTCCCGGCTATGAGATTCTAACTGTTGATACCAGTGGCCGGCCTGACTTTGCCACTGGGCCATATAGTAGGCGGTGTGGCTGAGTGCTGTAAGCATACCGGCTTCATAGCCCTGACGAAACGCCTCTTGGCGTATGACTTCAGCTTCCTGTTCGGCGTGGCGGATCAGCGAGGAGGCGCGTTGACGCGCCTCTTTTTCCAGTCGATCGGCACGAGCAGCCTGACGTAAACCGGTACGCTGAAAGATGACTCCGTCAACTGACATCTCGGGGG